>CAMAYW010000023.1 GCA_945862475.1 Bacteriovorax stolpii | reverse complement strand
GTCCATACATATATCGATTAATCGAAAAATACAGGGATCGTGGAACTTTGATAGTTTGTGTGCATCTCGCTTTTGTGTAGCGAAGAGTGACCCCATAATAAGGCTCTGGTGAAAAAACATTACCACCAGTGCCAGGAACGATCACCGTTGTTCCAGTTCCTCCTCCAAATCCACCCATGTTATATCCTTCTCCAAAACTAAATTGTGCCGTAAAGCGAGTATCATTTGAGGTCACTGCAGAAAGAGTGCAAAGACCTTGTTTATTACAGGCGACTTCCATATCTCTTTTAATTGCTAAAAGGATGGTCTCGTTATCAAATTTTTCAAATTCAAATTCTTCATTTCCTCCGCCGTATTTAGTGTCCACATCAATCTCTTCATGATTTCTTGTTTGAGAAAATGCCATATTTAGAAAGAGTAAAGGTATCGCGACTAACTTAAGTAAAGACATTGAAGCTCCCATCTGTATTTTTACAGCATCAAATATTGTGAAGATTTATAGAGACGAAGAGAAAGAAATAAAAGTAATAAGTGCTCCTTATTTTTAGAATTATATTTCCCTAAAGGATGAGAGATGAAGTTATTGATGTTGTATTTCCTGATAACTATTGTGCATGGAAAAGAATGGTCAAAAAAAGACCAGGATTTTTTCACAATGGATAGTGTTATTGAATTTGATAACCGTGCCAGTTGCGCAAAAAAAGCGAACCTCCCTACGGAAAGTGTTTTTCTCATGGTTGATAATGTGAATATGGCAAAAGCGGTTTATCGATTAGCAAAAATAAGGGGTCTCGATCCAGAAGTAACCATGAACTCTGCTATCCATCAGTTTAACCAAGGCCTGTCAAATTTAGTACAGTTAGTTTCTAATAGATTATTGTCTGGAGACTTAGCATTAATTGATGACCAAAACTTAAATGAGAAATATCTTGAAGAAAATTGGATTAAAGGTTCAAAAGTCGAATTTGAAAAAGCGACTCAGTGCCGGATTGTGAAAAAGTTTTCAAGTCTCTTCTCTCATTTGAATGTCACAAGGCCTGATAAAGTATTAATCAAGAAAATGGCAGAGGATCTTTCAAATTTAGAGACTTCTTTTAAAAGTTGTGAATTAAGCAAGGATGATATCCCCACTGAAATGACACTGTTTCAATTTAATGTGAAATTTAATAAAGATAATAGAATAGATGGCTTTAGGTTTTGGTATTCCTTAAAGGTTTATCTTTCTTGGGCCTTTCGATTTTCGCCAGAGATAAAAGAATTCATGAGGCCTTATGATTTCATTTTTAGGAATGTAGATTTAGAGGAGATGATTCTCTTTTTTTCTAATGGATGTAAATCAATAAGTGCACCAGTTTGCTCTTCTCATGAGTTAAATCTCAGTCAGCTGAAATTATTTTCTGAAGATTCGACTACATTTGATCTTTCTTCCTTTGATGGGACTAAACCAATTCCAGAGGGACCCTTGTCTGAATTGACGTCTAAGCCTCTGCCATTAAGAGAAGACGACTTACTAAATCTAGGTGGAGAGGTATCTGCGAGTGATTGGGTGTCAAATTTCAGAGAAAATTTTTTAAAGGTAAGGGGGGTACAAAAACTACAGTTAACTAAGGCGATGTCTCAAGTGTTTTTACTAAATACAGCAAAGACTCCAGATGAATTAGAAAAAAATATTTCGGAAGAAATACATTTATACGGGGAGGAATTTAAAACGGATTTGTATTACCTGTGTTCAGAATATAAAGTCGCAACAGATAAGGATCTAAGCTTTCTTCTTCAAGATCTCATGTTACTTAAAGAAGATCAGTCAGTTTTTGAAACTTATAAGGAGATTTTTGACCAAAATTTCAAAGATTCTTTTAACAGGTTTCAACTCATCATTAATAAGATTCATCATCTTTGCCATGGGTTAAATGAGAAGAGTTTTTGGAATAAATTTTTTGAAGTAAAAAAGGATGGCTTTGCACATTGGTATCAACAAATTGTATCAAAAAAAGAGAAATTCACCATTGATAGGATTGTGTCTCACCAGTTTTCTCCTTTGAAACCTTTTTTAAAATTTAAGGGAGGTGAGGTCATTTGTTATAGCGCCATTCATTGCTCAAGAATTCTATTGGATTCAATGATGACTCTCACTTCACTAGGGAAATCCATGAGCACCTTAAGACCCGGGAAAAATGTCATTTCCTCCAATATGTCTAATCCCTACAGCTCCCATATGGCCTGTGGCGCTTATGATCCATGGGCAAAAAAGAATAAACTTTTATTTGAATTCTTTCATGATCTTTTTCAAGGTGTCGCTTTTGGACTCTTACCAAGTCCAATCTATATTTCTGCGGATTTGGAACAAAAAAAGTTGGTTTCTTTTTCAACTTTGATGAAAGAGGGTAAAGTCTTTTATGAACCCAAATATGATCCAAAGAAAGTTCATCTTTCACTTATTGCTGACCTTGGTCCTTTGACGGGAATCCCCTGTGCTTTATCGATATCGGGTTCGAGAATGAATCCCCTCGAGTATTATTCCTTCAGTGGAATAAGTTTTTCTGGTTGTACACAACATTCAAAAGTGGAAATAGAGGCAAATAATGCTGAGGATATTAGGTCTTCAGCATCTTCGAGAAATTATTGTGCTTCTTGCGCAATCAATTTACAGACGGTTTCTTCTTCAGTTAGTTCTCTGAATCCTGTTCTTCGATTTAGCTTCTTTCTTTTAAAAGGTATTACGAGACTCGTTTCCAATTTAAGGGATCCTCATGATCTTCATCGAAATTGGTCTCTATCCACTCATCAAGTAGGCTTGAGTTACCGTTATCATGGTGAGATATCAGACAATTGCGTAAAGGATTTAATGAATGGCAGAAGTTGTATTCCCAAGCGATGCGAAGGGAAAATGCTTGAGGAGTTCACAAAGAAATTTCAAGTTTCGCCAGTGGAGTCAAATTTTTCATGCTTAACGGGGAACGGTGTCCTTTGGGTTAAGGAATGTCAGGATCCCATTTATCTTTCTCAACCAAAGAATTTAAAAATTATTACTAACTGTGAACTGCAGGAGCGTGTATTGTGAAATACTTATTTTTATTTTTCATTTCTTTTTCAATCAATATTTTTGCTCAGTCGATTGAAATAACTTGGCGTGATGATTTTAAAAAAGAGCTAACTTTTTCCTGTCGGGCATCCTCTCACTTTTGTCATGAGCTTTGTTCAGGAGATTCAGTTTGTTATCTCGAAGAGGGAATATGTCGAAGTTGTATTGGTACTGGGTTAAAGATAAATTTCATCTTATCTGAATTAGGTCGCAGTATCCGTACTACGGAGGAACAATATGACAGTGAATCATTTATATCCTTATTGAAGAATAATTCTTTTGCGACTTTAACTTCCAAAGACCCGTACAATATTATTGATGCCTTTGGATCAATTAAGGTTTACAAGAAATTTGAATCTCTTTGCCGAGAAGGGAGTTTGTCACAAATTGTGTTTTTAAAATTATCTCCAGATGATCGCTCAATTCAACGTCCTGAGCTCGTTTATTGTGAATATGAAGATAGTGTGTCGCTTTTAAAAATTCATTCTAGTCCAGATTTAGAAATGACCCTTCTTAAATTAGCTTTTAAGCACTCTATTTTTTGATAAAAACCTTTATTTCCTTCAGATTTGTTCATAAAATAGCGCTTATTAATCAATCTAAAGAGTTTACCCGTGTCACCTTCGACAAAAACCAAGGCATTTCTAGAAATCAGCTCTCAGTTTAAACTTGGCCATTTAGTCACTGAGAGTTTTCACCCTAAGACAGTGAATCTTTCTCAATTAGTATCATCCAATGTTAAAGATGCATTAAAACTTTTGCAGGAAGTAGATGCTGACGCCTTAAAGCTACTTGAAAATAAAAATCAGGATTTATGGCTTTTGGCGCAGGACATACAGAATACTCTCTCTTCCGGTCATAAAGTCTTTATGTGTGGCTGCGGAGCAACTGGCCGGCTTTCGTTAGTTTTAGAAACACTTTTTCGACAAAAATATCCGAATAGCAATTTAGTTTATTCGTTCATGGCCGGTGGAGATTTTGCTCTCATTAAATCTGTTGAAAGTTTTGAGGATAAAACTGAATTTGGTGAAAAACAACTTTTAGAATTAGGTTTTGGGCGTCATGATCTTCTCCTTGCTTCGACTGAGGGAGGGGAGACACCTTTTGTTATTGGTGCCACTCAATTGGCAGCTAAAGTCTCTACTAGAAAACCCTACTTTCTATACTGTAATCCAGATGAATTACTTTTACCGATTGAAAGATCCAAAGCAGTTTTAGATAACCCTCTTATTAACAAGGTGAATCTATCGGTTGGGCCGATGGCCATCTCTGGTTCCACCCGTATGCAAGCCTCTACAGCTCTGATGCTTGGGATTGGTGTGGGTCTTTTAAATGAATTTAAAGATCAAAGTCAGTTTGATCATTTTTATAAAGAATTTCTTAGTAAACTTAGTCAAACGGATTACTCTTTGTTTTCACCTTTTACTGAGTTAGAGTCACGTTTATACAAAGAGAGTCAGTACTTAAATTATGTTGCTGACCAAAATCTAGCTATTAGTATTTTAACGGATACGACTGAGCGTTCTCCCACTTTTTCTCTTCGTGGTTTTGAAAATGATTTAGATGTAAATTCTCTCAATGCTCTCTCTTATCTTTTTGTCTCTGGTGCAGAATCTTCCGCCGATGCTTGGTCTAGGCTTCTGAGTCGGACCCCAAGACCACTAGATTGGGCAGAATTAGATAACAAAATAAATCTCAGTCGAGTGCTTGGTTTTGATATTTCAGAAGCAGGATTAAAAAAACGCTTAAAAAAACTACCAACAACAGAATTTCGAATCACTCAGAATGAGAACAAAGTGACATTCAATTGCTCTACTGAAGAACTCTCATTCAACTGGGGTCAGGATTCACTTTTTAATCACCTCATGCTCAAGATGCTTCTTAATGCTCACTCAACTCTTATCATGGGAATTCTTGGTCGCTATGAGGGAAATGTGATGACGTGGGTGAGGCCTTCCAATAACAAGCTGATTGATAGGGCAGCGAGATACGTGATGCAAGTGTTGAAGCAAAGAAATAAACACCCTTCGTATGAAGAAGTGGTGTTTAAAATTTTTGAAGAAGTTGAGAATTTGAATGAAAATGAGCCAGTGGTGATGAAGGTCGTTGAGAAATTTTAAGACTTTTTATTGTTGTCTTCGTCCTTCATGCCTTTTTTGAAGTTTTTAATGGATTCCCCAAGAGCTGAACCTAGTTGAGGAAGCTTCTTTCCACCAAAGAAAAGAACCACTATTAAGAGCACAACCAGTAACTCACCCATACCTAAACCCATAAAAACCTACCTTTCTTTTTCCTATTTTAACCCAAATCCTTAATAAAGGCGAGCTAAGTCCATGCCGTATTTGCCGGGAGAATAGTGGGCCATCCTCGTGTTTTTAAGCTCTTCGTACTTCTTTTGGCCATTGGCCATGCTGGCATAAGGGAAAATCGAAATTCCGCCTCTAGGGGTGAAATCTCCCATAACTTCGATATACTTTGGTTTCATGAGTTTAAAGAGATCTTTGCAGATTTTTTGGACACAATCCTCATGGAAGTCCCCATGATTTCTAAAACTAAAGAGATAAATCTTAAGTGATTTGGACTCCACCATCTCTTTATCAGCAATATAGTTGATAAAAATTTTGGCAAAATCTGGTTGCCCTGTTTTTGGGCAAAGAGAAGTGAACTCGGTACAAATAAATGAGGTCCAGGCGTCATGGTCTGGGTTTTTGTTAGGAAACTTCTCTAATACACCTGGGGAGTAGGTTTCTGGATAATTCGTTTTTGTATTGCCCAAAAGGGTCACAGTTCCAAGTTCTTTGTCCTGTCTACCTTCCGTCTTAGCTTTTTTTGCCAAAGGATCCCCCTGTTAAACTTTTGATTCTAGTCATTTAGCCCCATTTATGACAAAAAGAGAGAACTCTTTCAACACAAAGAAGCATATGGCAGAAAAAATCAAAGTTATTCTAGGTCAATTAGGTTCACCCAAAAGCACTAAGGTCTCGGATGTTCGTGAATATCTGAGAGAATTCTTAGGCGATCCAAGGGTGGTGGATATTAATCCCCTTCTGTGGAAAATGATTTTAAACCTCTTCGTTTTACCCTTTAGACCCAAAAAGTCGGCTGAAGCCTATTCCAGAATTTATCAGAAAGAGGGATTTCCTTTAGTCACGAATACAGTCAAAGTCGCCAATGCGATTAGGCCTAAGCTTGATTCAAATTTAGAATTGAATCACGTTTTTCTTCTCTCGAACCCCCGTGCTGGTGAAGTTCTGGATGCGTGGGAGAAAGAAGACGTCTACACGAGGGCCCAGAGGGTGTTAGTTCTTCCTCAGTTCCCGCAGTATTCTGAAAGCACCATCGCTTCTGTGGTTGATGCCATTGGTGGAGAATTTAAAGGAAGAGTCAATCTTCCAACGTTTACTGTGGTTAATTCATATCACCGCTCAAAAGCTTTCATTGATCATTCTGTAAGAAAAATCCGAGAATCTCTGAGTGCTCACCCCGACATGAATGAAATTGTGATTTCTTTCCATGGGATTCCTTTAAGAAGAGTCCTTGAAAAGAAGGACCTCTACCTTCTTCACTGTCTTGAAACCTATGAACTCATTAAAGAAAAATTAAATCCAGCGATTCCCATCTCAATGACGTTTCAGTCTCGCTTTGGTTCTGAAGTTTGGCTAGGGCCTTACACGGATAAAACTGTAGTTGAAAAAGTTGAAAACGGAGTTAAGAAAATTGCTGTCTATTGCCCTAGTTTTGTCGTGGATTGTTTAGAAACCACCGATGAAATTGGGAATGAACTTGGTCACGAAGTTAAGGATGCTGGGGGGGAACTAGTTCATGTTCCCTGTGTGAACGCGGATCCCGAGTGGATTGAAGATTATGCCAAATTTATTAATACATACGCTAATGGTTCAGAAAAAGATCGTCAGGAACTTTTTTATAATATTGATTCCAAAGAAAGGTACAAACAAGTGATTAAAGATCAAGAGGCGCATGCTCCCTCAAAACTTCCGGCGGAATCGAAAAAAATATTAAAGCTGATGTTTCTCACGATGTTTTTGGATCTCATTGGGTTTTCTATCATCTTTCCGATGTTTCCTGCGATGGCGAAACATTATTTAGAAGTGGATAAAGATAATTTTTTCCTTTCAAAAATGATGGAGCTTATTTCGAGTATTCAAACCATTTCTCTTACGAGTGATGGAACTCCTCAGATGAGTACAATTGTACTCTTTGGTGGATTACTAGGTGCCCTTTACTCACTTCTTCAATTCATTGGAGCTCCAATTTGGGGTGGGATCTCTGATAGAATTGGAAGAAGACCTGTGTTACTGATTTCTGTTTTTGGTCTTTTTATTAGTTACATTATTTGGATTTTTTCTGGCTCATTCACGCTTCTTATTACAGCTCGATTGGTCGGTGGTCTCATGGCCGGAAACCTCTCAATTGCTTCGGCTGTTGTAAGTGATATTACGGATGAAAAGAATAGATCAAAAGGCATGGCGGTTATTGGGATCGCATTTGCACTGGGATTTGTTTTTGGTCCAGCTCTAGGTGGTATTTTATCTCTTTATAATCCAATTCTTCATTACCCACATCTTGCAAGTCTTGGAGTAAATCCTTTTTCTACTCCCGCACTACTTGCGGCGATTTTAAGTTTTATTAACTTCATAACGATCTGGAAATATTTCCCAGAAACTTTAAAACCCGGGGTCAAGTCTCATATTGAGAGAAGTCTTAATCCACTTAAACTCATGCGACCGCTTCCGTTTCCCGGAGTGAATAAAACGAATTTTGCTTATTTCTTATTTATCACGGCTTTTTCAGGCATGGAGTTTACGCTGACGTTTTTAGCTGTGGAACGTTTGGGTTATACATCGATGGATAATGCTTATATGTTTATCTTCATCGGATTTGTCCTAGGGATGGTTCAAGGGGGATATGTTCGTCGGAAGGCACATTCAGTAGGGGAGAGAAAAATGAGTTTTCAAGGACTCGTTTCAATAATCCCTGGATTGTTGATACTTGCATTTGCTCATGCTCCATGGATGCTTTATTTGGGGCTTTTCTTCCTGGCCCTTGGTTCAGCGATGATTATCCCTTGCCTTACAACTCTTGTTTCTTTTTATACCCCTTCTCACATGCAGGGTCAGAGTTTAGGGATTTTTAGATCTCTTGGTGCTCTTGGAAGAGTCATGGGACCTATTTATGCTTCACTTGTTTATTGGAAATTTGGATCGGCCAATGCTTACTTAATTGGAGCAGGTCTCATGGTTGGCCCGGCAATTCTGGTGAAACTACTTCCGGCGCCAGCTCTAAAAGAAGAAAAAGAAAGTTAATCAACAGTCGGTTTCATCTTGTGATTAATCGCAAAGATGACCGACTCTTTGAAAAGATTCCAAAATTTATCCGTTTCTTGAGGATTTGAATTTGGTAATTCCAATGTGTAGGTCGGAATATGATTTTCTTTACCGGCCCAGTTGCCAAGGCTTCCAGGGAAGATAGGGTAGTTTGAAACCTTGTAGCCCGATGATTTTTCAGACATCTGTTCTAGTAGCTCTTTTGCCGATTTACCATTCTCTGCCTGAAGAGTAGGACCATCATAATCTAAGATTGTTAATGGTGCGTGAACACTAATCACTTTATTTGGTTTGTATCGTTTGATGAGATTCATCTGGAATATTGTTTCCTGCTCTGAAGCCGATTTGTTTCCAGGAAATTTTCTTTTATCCCCTTTGTAAGCTGACTTCCACTTTTTGTGAGCATCAGAATGCCAATCGGCCGTTGGGAAATTTCGATTTACATCAACCCCAGAGCCATTCGTCCGCGTTGGTTTTTTGATGAAAAAAGAATCCGGAGTCACAAGAGGAGCAACGACCACCATTTTATCCGTAAAGGTATGGTTCGATTTCAATTCGTTCATGAGATCCCAACAAAATTTCACAGGCGTGATTTCATCCCCATGAACACCACATAAGACGAGAGTTGTATTCTGAGAAGCAGGTGACTTTTCATCCCCAAAAGTAGTCCAAATGAGTGGGGTTCCTTTTGATGATTTACGAACGTTACTCCATTTATACTGTTCGCAATGAGGATGTCCCCATTTGTAATCTTCAAATTTTTTACTAAGTTCATAACAAAAACCTTGAAGATTAGGTGCCAAAGGATAACTATCACTTTTTGCGTCCTCTGCTTTAATGGAAGCTGAAGAGAATAAGGCCGAGAGTAAAAAAAGAGATAAAAATTTACAAATCATGAGACCATTTTAGTGAATCTTAAGGAAACTGTCTTTATGAATAAAATATGTGTGGTAGCAAAAAATAAAGAAACTTATTTTATAAAAAGACTGATTGAAGAAGTCGGGCAAGGCCTCTCATTATTTAATCCTTGGGAGGATTTGGAATTTCCGGATGCTGATCTCTATCTTTCTCGCTGTACTGGAGTTTACGGAAGTGATTTGGATTTAGTTTTTTTAAAAACAGTCAGCTCAAAATTAATTAATAATTTTCATGTCTTAAATCTTTTCCGCTCCAAGAAAACTCAGTACGAATGGTTTGAACATGAGAATATTCCCTCTTTACCTTGGATTTCAATTCAGGGTCAAAATCTAACGACTATCGAAAAATTTTTTAGGCTTTATCCAGAATCTGTTGTTAAACCTCTCGTAGGCCAGGGCGGTTGGGGAGTCGAAAAACTCGTGTGGGGTGAATTTAAATCTTGGAAAAAAAAGAAAAATTCGGATGATCGCTACCTCCTTCAGCCCCTTATTAAAGACGGAAGAGAGTATCGCACCTTTTTTATCCAAGGAGGAAAGTCCTGGACGCTTGAAAGAAAAAATCGCTCGGGTGTTGCTGCCAATTTTAAGAACCAAGGGGAGTCGATTTTGACTCAATTACCACCAGAGGCGAGTTCTGAAATTCAAAGATTAATTGAAATGTCCAAGGCCCACTATGGGGCGATTGATCTCATCATAAAGGATGGGATTATTTCAATTCTTGAACTTAATATTGCTCCTGGAGTTGAACAGCTTGAAAAAGTAACAGGAGAAAATGTCGTTCGAGAATTAGTTGAAAGCTTCAGTCATTTATAACACTTACCAGCTCTGCCAAAATTTTGAGGCAAATTTTCTAAAGTATATCCATGCTCCTCCGATAAGCCTAAGAGATTAGGTTATAAAGGGAGCTTTCATGCTGACCAGTTTTTCAGAATTTAAATACTATCAATCTTTCCGAGTTCCAGTTGAGTCTCGAGATGATGTTCAGTTCTTAGTTGAATTTGAAGATGATGGTGGAAAGTTCCAATTTGTTGAAAAAGTAAAACTTATGGATGTCAGTATGACGGGAGTTGGTTTTACAACGAGTTTCCCACTTGCAGTGGGTACAGTCGTGAGATGCTCTCTTCAATTCAAACGACTAAGATTTGATTTCGGTGCCAACATTGTTCGTGCCTTCAGAGACGTAAACTCTTCAGCTCCAGACGACATGAATTATGGAGCGGAACTCGATGCAGAAGATTACGGCAACATGAAGAGATTCATCGAGCAATACATTCAGTCACTCCCACCAGAAAGGTTAAAAGATTCTCTTATTCAACTAGCTCTTACTCAGCATTATGCTTCTGAGAAAGAGGGATTTGAAATGTTCTCTCTTCTTCTTTCTTTATTTAAAGATATTACTCAATTCGGGAACAAAGAAAAATTCGTAGAAAGTATGCTTGAAGAGATCGTCCGTATTCTAAATGGTCAAAGGGCAACAGTTTTCTTGATTAACACAGACACCAATGAGCTTGAAGCCGTTGCAGCACTTGGTATTGAAAAAGAACTTTTAAAATTTGATTATAGAAAAGGTATTGCCGGGTCAGTCTTTACGACTGGTGTGTCACTCAATATTGATACGAAAACAGATAAAGTCAGATTCTCAAAAGAGATGGATAAGATGACTGGCTTTGATACGCGATCGATTATTTGCTCTCCAATTAGTAATAGAGAGGACAAAATCATTGGAGTTATCGAAGTTTTAAATAAAAGAAATGAAGATCGTTTTACCGTTGAAGACGAAAAAACGATGAAGGTTCTTGCACTTATTTTATCCTCGGTTTTTCATAACTATAGCCCTATTTCAGAGAAGTCATTAATTAGAAGATTCTCTTCTCCTTATGAAAGAGAGTTTGCCTGGATTGGCCGATCCGCTCAAACCTCAGAAATTCGAAAGGCCGTGGTTCGATTAAAGGATATTGATTCTCCTCTTCTCGTTAACGGTGAAGTGGGAGTTGGAAAGAAATTATTTTCTCGCATCATTCATAATGAAGGGAAACGGGGACTTTCTCCTTTCGTGGTCATCAAATGTAAAGGTGTTGATGAGGAAACTCTCTCACACCAAATTTTTGGAACTGTAGACTCAAAAAGTAAACTTGAAGAATGTATTGGTGGGACTGTCGTATTTGAAGAAATCTCATTTATGCCAGTTCACATGCAGATAAAGCTTTTTAAAGTTCTTACTGAAAGAAGAATTTCTGGTTCGCATATCACTTTAGATTTGAGACCGATCTTTACCACCAGTAAAAATTTAAAGGCGTTGATGGAGGAAGAGGGAGCATTTAATACCGACCTCTATACCTATATGTCTTCTTCAGAGGTCAATGTTGACCCTTTACGGAGAAGGCCATCAGATGTTCAAGATCTCTTGGATTATTTTTTGAAAAAAGAGTGTAGGAAGCAAGGTCTTTTACTGAAAGAATTTTCAGATGTTGTGAAGGAACAATTAATGAGTTATTCATGGAATGGAAACGTTCTTGAATTAGAAAAGGCGGTCGAAAAAGCCGTCCTGTATAATCCGAAGGGTCACATTATTACTGATCTTGGCTCTAAGTCCTCTCCGATTATTGATGTGACAAAATCTTCAAATACAATGTTAGAGAATATTCCTCATGCTGATGATCCAAGTATCCCACTAAAAGATCGAGTGGCATTAGTGGAGAGAGAACTCATACTTGCTGAAATTAAAAGGCACAAAGGAAATAAATCCAAGGCAGCAACGGCCATGGGAATTTCTCGTGAAGCTCTTCGAAAGAAAATGCTTATTTCTGATGAGATCATTGAGAATTTAAAGACTCAGGATAAAGCTTCTTCTGAAGCTGCAACCGAGATTAAAAAAGCCGCATAAAATTATTTAGGGAGAAACTCACGCCTTCTCCCTTTTCCTCTCACATTCCCATTACATCAGCCGATAGAGAAAGCACATAAAAGAGGTTCGTTTGCATCAAATAGGCATACTCATTGCCAATTTCAGGTTTGTTGACTTCATCGACATTGTTGTCGTAGGTGTGATTGTTTATCGATTCCTATCGATTGTTCAGGGAACTCGTGCCTATCAGATGCTTTTTGGTATTGTTGCTCTTGCGGTCCTTTGGTGGCTCTCTCAGTACTATGAGCTCTATTCTTTATCTTGGATACTTCAAAATTTCTTTGATTATTTATTTATTATTCTTATTGTTCTTTTCCAAGATCAAATTAGAAGTGCACTTGTTTCGATTACGAATACTAAATTTATTGGTCGAAATGCAAAAACAAAATTTGATCAGCAGATCGAAGAGGTGGTCGTTGCTTGTTCGGCCTTATCACGTGAAAGAACAGGAGCTCTCATTGTTTTTGAAAAATATCATGGCCTATTAAACTATTCATCGACTGGAACGAGACTCGATTCGAGAGTCCATTCGGATATTATCTATTCTATTTTTCAAACGAAATCACCGCTTCATGATGGTGCGATCATTATTTTTAATGGAATGATTCAAGCAGCGGGGTGTTTTCTTCCTCTTTCAAAGAATGTAGAAATTGACCGGCACTACGGAACAAGACATCGAGCGGCCTTAGGGATAACAGAAGTTTCAGATGCGGTTGTTGTAACAGTTTCCGAAGAAACTGGAAAAATTAATATTTGTTATGGGGGCGTCTTTCATTATATGGAAAACGAAGAAGTCTTAAGAAGATATCTTCGAAAATTTCTGATTGATATTGATAGAGTGGGTGTCGAACCAGCTCAAGGTCGTAACCTATGATGCGCGTTCGTCTTAAAAAACATTCTCTGAAATTTATTGCTATTTTTGTTTCCATTTTTCTATGGGTCTATGTTGTTAACTCAGAAAAAATTAAATTCGATAAAACGGTCTACATTGATTACATTCTTCCCTCAGATATGATGTTTTCTAAGAGACCACAGCAGGAAGTTAATTTCATTATTGAGGGCCCAAGAGCATTTGTC
>CAMAYW010000022.1 GCA_945862475.1 Bacteriovorax stolpii | reverse complement strand
CGTATTTTCAAGAAGAAATGACTTATCCATTTCTTCTTTTATTTTAGAAATTTGATGTTTTAACTGACCAGGGTTGACGCAATTTTGATAAATGGCACCTAAAAAATATCTTTTCCCTTGGACGCTTATTGGAAATAAATAAATTCCTTGCGATGTCGTATCAAACCCTAAGCGGAACTCCATAATATCTTGGTTTGGGTTGGCCAACCCCATTAAAGCTTCTGATGCTTGCCATACACCACTTACAAGAGCAGAGACAGAAGTTGTCGTATGATCCTGAACTGAATCATAGATGGTAATACCATCTTCTCTTGTCACAAAGAGGCGCGCCTTGATGCCACCTATTTTGGGAGACAATATGAGCTTCATTTTCTCTGTAATTGTTAACGCCTTCATTAGAATCTCTTCCTGTTTTCTAGAGCTTTCGTAATCGTCATGGGATCAAGGAACTCCAAACTTCCACCAATCGGTACTCCAAAACCAATCCTTTCGACTCTTACGTTTTCTGGTAGAATTGATTTTAAATAAGAACAGGTGGCATCCCCTTCAACAGAAGGATTAATCGCTAGAATCACTTCATGAATATTTTTTTCAATGATTCTATTTTTTAGTTCATCCATACCTAGTTCATCTGGGCCCACACCTAGAAGAGGATTTAAGACTCCACCTAGGATGTGATAGAGACCTTTATAATGCCCACTCTTTTCAATCGCCATAAGGTCAGAGGCATTCTCAACAATGCATAGAGATTGATGACTTTGACGAAGAGAATCTGAACAAATTGAACAAAGGATTTCGTCCGCAAACATTCCACATTCTTCACAAAGTTTTAAATCTTTTAAAGCAATGAGTGATGATCCTACTGTATTTAATTCCTGGGATTTCCAATGGGTCATACTCATGACCATACGGAATGCAGTCTTCTCTCCCACTCCTGGAAGCTTCGTAAGAGCAAGAACTGCATTTTTAATCACTTCAGGAAGTTCGATCATTAAAAAAGTCCTGGAATATTCATTCCACCAGTAACCTTAGACATTGCCTGCTGAACCATATCTTGAGATTGCTTCATGGCCTGATTAACCGCTGTAAAAACAAGTTCTTCAAGAGTGGCAACATCGTTAGGATCGACACAATCCTTATTGATTGAAATGCTTATCAGTTGTTGTTTACCGTTTACTTTCGCCTTAACCATTCCGCCACCGGCCGAAGCTTCTACTTCTCTCTCGGCCAGCTCATTTTGGAGCATCGCAAGTTTTGCTTGCATCTGTTGGGCCTGTTTCATTAAGTTATTCATGTTCATAAGAACTCCTAGTCATTATTTAAAATAATTTTATCTACTTTAGAGTTAAAAACTTTCTCAGCTTCCTTAACAAAAGGGTCATTTAATATTTTCTGTCGACGCTCTTCGTTTCGGTTTTTTAGTGCCTCATCTTCTAGCTCAACTTTTGTTTTAAAGTTTTTATCCAATTTTTCAGCTTGAGTTAGTAAATGAGTTTTGAAATTTATTTTTTCTATATCAATTTCAAAAAAGTCTGCGAGATGATTTTTAAGTCTCGCCCAAACTTCTCTTTCTTCGATGTATTCTTTAAAGACCGAAGCCTCTTCAGGAAAGGCCACTTCAATCGTGAGTGGAATAGCAGTGGCATCAATTTCATGCAACAAATTAGCGTGGCCTAAATTGGCCGATGTCGCAGGGGATGTTTGAGTTAAATAATGAAGAAAATCGTTCCAGCCTCTCGCCTTTTTGGGTGCAGCGACAGGAGCACTTGTCATACTAGTAGGAACCACTTCCGATTTTCCTGTTTGAGGTATCTCGCACAACTTAATATCGTCACCATTTAAAATGGATCTTCGAAGGCAAATTTTTTGAAGAATAACTAAGACGACCTTATCAGGGTTCATCGTCGTTAGGGCCCAGTTAAAATCTTTGGCAAGAGTTTCATAGATCCAGAACAACTCGGCTACACTTATGTCCTTAAGCGCCCCACGTGAAACGACTTCATCTTTATATAAAAGTTCTTGGTCATCAATGGAATTTATCACTAGGTAGAAACTATCAAGGATCTGATCACAAAGTTTTTTAAGATCGATATTTTCATCTATTAATTGACGATAAATTTGGGAACATGATTTTGAATCACCAATCAGAATACTTGAAAGTAATCCATTCATCGCCGATCCACTCGCGAGACCCAGCGCCAGAGTTAATGAATCTTCAGTAATGGTTTGGTTTCCAGATAATCCTAAGACCTGATCAAAAATCGATAAGGTATCTCGTACTGAACCTTTTCCAAGCTCAGCTAGTTTAATAGCAATCTTTGGACTAGAAAATTTAATCCCTTCAACACTTGCAATGTGTTCAACATGCTTAGTAAGCATGTCTACAGGTACATTTTTAAAATCGTATCTTTGGCATCTTGATATCACTGTGCCTAAAAGCTTGTGCGGATCAGTTGTCGCTAAAATAAAAATGGCGTGAACTGGTGGCTCTTCGAGTGTCTTTAAAAGGGCATTAAAAGCGGATACAGAAAGCATGTGAACTTCATCGATCACATAAATTTTATGTTTTCCACGTGTCGGAAGGTATTGAACATTATCTATGAGTGCACGAATATCATCGACACTATTATTAGAAGCTCCATCAATTTCAGTGTAGTCCATTGAACTACCTGAATCGATATCCTTACAAGAAGGACAAACTAAGCATGGATTGAAATCTGGTTTTCGATTTTCACAACGAATGGCCTTGGCAAAAAGTCGAGCAATAGAAGTTTTTCCTACGCCGCGAGTTCCGGTAAAAAGATAAGCATGAGCAAGCTTGTCTTGTTTAATCGCATTTTGCAGTGTTCGCGTTACATGACTCTGTCCAACAACTTCTTCGAATTGTTTTGGACGCCACTTTCTCGCCAGCACTTGATAGGCCATAACTCTCCAAAAATTAACGTTTTGAGAGCTGCAAAATAGGGGACAGAGAAGACGAAGTCATGGCGCAGCTGCTTCGAAAATGAAGTAAATTCATGATGTAAGAAGTTGTCAGAACCGATAATAATTATTTAAAAAGAATTTCGATTTAATGCTTTGCGGTTTTAGCAGCAGCCTGAACTAAAACACAACATCCCAAACCGCTACCGTTGCTCCATTCCTGGCCTGGCGGGGTTGACGGCGAAATACTCATCTCAGTCAGACTGCCGAGAGAGATACTAGTCTTAGAGGGCGAAGTTGTAAAGGATCGGTAACTAAACAAAATGGCGGAGATGGTGGGATTCGAACCCACGAACGGATTTCTCCGTTACACGCTTTCCAAGCGTGCTCCTTCAACCGCTCGGACACATCTCCACACATAAGAAAGGTTGAGTAAAATTTTTAACACGGGCACGCCGTGTCAAACAACTAATACTTAAATTTACAATTACTATTTTAAAGATGGTTTAGGGTGAATGAGATATTTTTGAATTTCATCTGTCGTTAGATGATCAAATCGTCTTTCACCAATGACTTTATGAACACAAACCGGGGGATCTTGAAGATCAATACAAAAAAGTTTGGTTGCCTTTGCTTCAGTCATTTCAAGAATTTTTTTAAATCTTTGTTCATCACCTAGGGCCTCGCCACTTTGGACCATAAAATAATTCGTTCCAGTAAAGAGAAAGGCTGAAAAGTGATCCTGAACTTCGAAAACAGGAAGAGATCTTCCCCAAAACATGTGCAAATAAGACATTTGGTAGTTAACATCCCGGTACTCATAAAATGAATAAATATATGGTGGTCGCTCTTTATCAATAAACTGATTGAATTTTGTCATTCCATCTTTAGTTCTTTGGGTAGGATAAATGAAGCGATGTGAAACAGAGTAATTCGTTAGATTAAGAGAAATGAGGAACACCCCCATAAGAGAGGTAGTATATTTTGACTTATTCTTTACGATCTCTAAGCTTGCAATTAGTAAGAGTGGGGTCGCATAAAGGATATAGCGATACTCTATCTCTTGAACGACAGCGAAAAAACGAAGGCAAAAGATGGTGATGTAGGAAAAGATACAAAGATTGATGATCGGTATAATCGATTTGTTTTTAGTTAAATAAACTTTTATGACCATGACTAAAAGAATTGCTGTATGAATGATTCCCAAAGTAATAAAAGCTGGTTCCATTTTTGTGTAGCGCCACCCGATGAAACAATTAAACCATTCTTGAAAATTTCTCCAATAATCATAAGAATGATACCAAAAATCACCTGGCCACTTTCTTCGCCCGATTCGATGATAAAATACATAAAATACTTTTAATGATACAAGAACAACTAAAATGTAATTCTCTTTAAGGAATTTAATTAAATGCTTTTTTCCCGATTTCACGACATCACTTAGATGCCAAAAGGCGAGGGGCAAAAGAATAAAAATAAACGTCATATAACTTATAAGAGTCCATAGGCGTGTCACTTTACCCTGCCATCCAGAAAAAAACCTTCTTTCAAAGAGAATTAAAAACAATAGTAGATAGATCGTATACATTCTAAATTGGATTGTTTGCTCCAAAACAATCGGTGAAGACAACGTTGCTATTGAAACGAGGGCAGATAAAATTTTATTGTGACCAAATTTTTTTGAAATTTGATAAATATAAAGCCCAATTAAAAACCAAACAATTTGGTGCGCCCACCTCATGAGCTCCAAATTGTTGTTGGTAAGATTACGAACCAATTTTAAGAAAAGAAAGTAAAAGGGCTGATGATCATAAGTACAAGCAATAATATCCTTTCGCCCAAAGTGAAATAACTCCCAATCAAAAAATGAACACAAATAACTTGATCCATCATTAAATCGAAAGTCGTAAACACTTAAATCAGTTCCAAAGTAAACCAGGAATACAATCACTAGGATGATTAAGAAAAAAACTGTGTCTTTTTTAAACCAGTCAGTTGTTTTCATTTTACAATTTCGCTGAGTTCAGAAATTTTTCTTGAAAGTTTTAAATGCCGAAATACTTCAATCCAAGCCTCATATTGGATGGAAAGCTTAACTTTTGGAGTTAATTCTGGTTTCGCAAATGGAGAATTGGTGACATGTTCATTTTCAATGGTATCGAGATATAGCGTCACCGGTAAAAGATTCATATGAGGAAGGGGGATAAATTCTTTGGGTCTATCATAGTAAAAGGCAAATAAGATCTTTTTATCTTTAAGACTTTTATCAGAAATTATTTTCCTTGCCTCATTCATATCTGGTGAAAGCATAATTATATGTTCAGCCTCATTAAGGTTTTTTGATAAATAATGATTTACCCTAGAATCACTTTTAAATAATGTTTGGTAAAACTCCCCTCTTTCTCCTAAAAAATAGACATTCTTCGCCCATGAATTCGACAAAATAAAAATGAAAACGATGGTGAGTTTTATAAAACTTTTCAAATGCAAGCTAAGCCCTTCGATGATAGTTCGAACGCTTTTCCTTAAAGAATTGAGATAGTAATTTTGAACATTCAAAGTGTTTTATCCCACCCATCACAGAAAAGTGATGATTGAATCTTTTATCACTTTGGAGTTTGTAACCCAAGCTAAGAGCTCCACCCTTTTTATCATAAGCACCGAAAACACATTGCCGGATTCGCCCCTGTATCATGCCTGCTAAGCACATCGGGCAGGGCTCTAAGGTGACGTAAAGTATGCAGTCACTTAATCGCCAGTTTTGAATTTTTTTCGCTCCCTCTGTAAGGACAAGCAATTCTGCGTGGGCCACGGGATTAAAGTGGGACTCTTTAAGATTGTATTGCTTTGAAAGAATTTCTCCTGAGGGAGAGACGAGCACGGCCCCGACAGGAACTTCTTGGCTCTTATAGGCGAGTTCTGCTTGTTCTAAGGCAATCGACATAAACCATAAATGATCAGATACGGAAAAGTTCATATTAAGATTTAAGATTATTTGAAAATTTGTTTCTAATTTTAATTTTTTTACTTTCATTCCAGTAATTACTGAGGAACTTCAGTCTCTGCTTTTGTTCAATATCGTTATTAACAAATTTAATCCCATAAATGATCGAGCGACCAATAATGGGTTCACGCTTTGATCGAACTTCTGCAAAAAGAGTAAAGTTTTGATTTAAGATTTGGGAATTAATTTGAACGGCTTGACCGATTGGCATCGGATTAAATAGCTCTAAACAAGCAGCTCCTCTTCTTAAATCTGAAATCCTTCCTCGAAACTGCTTTCCCTCAACCTCAACCCAGCATCGAATATCTGCTCTGAACCGAAAATCATACTCCCACCAATGAAATCTTGGATAATAAAGTGGAGAAGAGATGATATAACAAGCGATTGCAAGGGAGATGAAACTGAAAAGAAATAATAATCCAATCATGGGATTGGATAAAACTAAAAAGTTTCTACTTAATGAAACGAGATAATAGACTGCAAAGACCAGGGAAATATTCCAAAAGGAGTAATAGAGATTCTTAAGTGCTGAAATATAAAAATTAAAGACCACAAAAAGTAAGATGAACTGAAAAATAAATGAAAAGTTTAACCAACTTCTCGATACAAATGCTTCTGCAACAAACGCTAAACTCACAAGAAGAAATTGTATCAAGGTAAAGAACATCACCTTGTCATAAGATTTTTGAAGATTAAGACGAAATTTCAGCATTCATTTACCTCAATTTCGATTTTAACCCCCAAAGCCAATCTAGGCCCAGATTTTTTACAATTAACACATTTTTGCCATCGGGAGTTATTAGTTTCTCACCGCTGAATTCATTTTTATCTGTTATGTAACAGACTTGATTGGTCGGTTGAGATTGATCGAATCTCCAGTAATCAAATTGATTTTTTCTTGATCGATAATTAAGTGCATGGATCTCGGAGTTTAAATAAAAAGAAAGTTTTGAAGCAATTTGATAGGAATTGGCCATAAGGGGAAGCTCTTGGCAGCTTTTTTTGACCTCCTCTGACCAGCTCTTCCAACCATGAAATTCACCTAATCGCTTAATATTTAATTGTGTTGGAGAAAACAGTAAAGCGCATCTCGCCAAAAGAATAATGGCAAATGATATGTAGAGAAGAATTCGAGGTATTTTTTTGTTCCATAGTCCAGATTGTTCAGACAATAAAATTAAAGGGATTGTTAGAAATATGGTCCAATTTGCCTCAATTTTTTTGGAAAAGCTTGAGATGAGAAAAAATGCGATGACTCCAAGTGAAATAAATTTCAAAACTCTCTTGAAAGAATCATCTGATTTTTCTTTTATTACGGAATACCAAACGAGAGGTCCCACGAATAATCCAGCGAGAAAAGTTTGAAGTGTTAGATATTCAAAAATTCTCATGAGACTAAAAGATGAAGAGGGCCTTTCAAGAAAATGATATTTTAGCGTTGAAAATTCATGATGATATTGCCAAAGGATGTGGGGGAAAAAACTAACCAGAGCAACGAGCGCAACCAGGTAAAATGACTTCTTTAGACATACTCTTGGCAACGCCAGAATGGTGAAAAAGATTAGTAATATGCCGTGATACTTGGCATACAAAAGCCCTGCAATAACAATTCCCAAAGAGATTGAATTTTGCGGGTTATCGTTTTTTAAGTATCTCTTAAGCATCCAGCAATAGACTGAAGTCATAAATAAAAGGGGCAAATCTGGAAGAGCAAAGAGTCCGCTCGCCGAAGCCAAGGGAAAACTAAAAAAGAGGAGCATGGTGATTAAAGGGACCGAGCTCAAAGTCATTAAAATGAGAAGACTCGCGAATTGCAAGATGACAAAACCGAATCGAACGGCAAGTTCGGAGTGCGGTAAAAAAGAGAACAATTTTATAATAATAGCAACAAAGGGCGGATGATCAAAATAACCCCAATCTAAATGTTTTGAATAAAGCCAGTAATAGGCCTCATCGTGGGCCAACTCAAAACCAGAAGCTATAAATAGCTGGTAGATAAAAATAAGCATTAAACTTAACTTGAATGATTTTGTCATGTTCGCCAAAGGGTTATAAAATGTTTATACTTATTAAAACTTAACATTAAGCCAGGGCCTACACTTGATTAGTTTGGATAAAGCTGTTGTCATCATACCAACCTATAATGAAATTGCTAACATTCAAAAGATGTTAGAAACCCTGCATCAGCTTCATCCATCGTTAAATGTCCTTATTATTGATGATGGTTCACCCGATGGCACAGCGGATGTCATTAAAAAGTTTCAGACCCAAAAAAATAACCTCTTTCTTCTAGAGCGCTCGGGCAAGCTGGGCCTTGGCACAGCTTATATTAAGGGTTTTAGATGGGCCCTTGAAAAAGGATTTGAAGCCGTTGTAACCATGGACTGTGATTTTTCTCATGACCCATCTACCATTCCAGAATTTACAGAGAAAATAGGAAAGTATGATCTTGCGATCGGATCCCGTTATGTCGGTGGAATTAGGATCATGAACTGGCCGATGCAAAGACTTCTTCTTTCTTATTTTGCATCTATCTACGCAAAAATCATCACGGGCATACCTTTTTCTGACTCTACAGGGGGATTTAATTGCTACTCCCGTAAAGCCTTACTTAGTCTTAACTTAGATAAAGTCTTCTCAATTGGGTACGCCTTTCAAATTGAACTTAAGTATAAGATTTGGTCTGCAGGTCTTCCCTGTGTTGAGGTTCCCATCACATTTTGGGAGAGGACTGTTGGAAAATCTAAAATGAGTCGTAAAATTGTAGTTGAAGCTGTGATTAATGTTTTTAGACTTCGAATCAAAAAAATATGTGGAACACTCAAGTGACAGATTGGATCATCCAGATCGATCAACGTCTATTCCTCTTTCTTAATTCTTTTCACTCACCTTTTTTAAATTCCCTAATGAGTTTCTTATCTGGGCAATTAGTATGGCTACCGCTTTTGGGTTATTTTTTCTGGTATTCTTTAAAGAAAAACGGGACAAGCGGAACTCTCTTATTTTCCCTTTTTCTTTTTTTAACCATTATTGCAAGTGATGTGACTTCATCCTACATTTTAAAAAATGTTTTTGAACGGCTGAGACCTTGTCGACAATTAGATCTTATTCCACTTATTTACTCTTTTGGGCAAAAGTGTGGTGGAAAATATGGATTCGTCTCTTCCCATGCGGCCAATTCAATGGCGTTGATTCTTTTTTCTATTAGAGTTCTTCCTTTAGATAAAAAACTCACCTATCTCTTCTTTGTTATTCCATTGTTGGTGGGATTTAGTCGCATTTACCTTGGTGTTCACTTCCCTAGTGATATCTTGGGAGGATTCGCTGTTGGGGCGATTTGGTCTATCGTTTTAAGTTTTTTTTATCAATCAGCTCAGGGTGCCAACCGGTACAATTCCCACTGATTGTTTACTTTTTGAAAACATATCCGATCATGTAATCGATTGGAGCGGCCTTGCCAAAATTCAATATAATGTGGCGTGAGAGCATAACCACCCCAGTGAGAGGGTCTTGGTACAGATTCAATACCTTCATATTTTCTTTCTGTTTGATGAAACATCCCCTCTAGTTCTTGGCGTGAACTTACTTTTTTACTTTGAGGCGATGCAATCGCACCGAGTTGGCTTCCTCTGGGACGTTTCTGAAAGTACTGATTGGATTGTTGTTCTGAAACTTTGGATAAAACGCCTTCTATCCTCACTTGTCGCTGAAGAGGTAGCCACAAAAAGTTCATCGAAGCATAAGGATTATTTTCAATTTCTAACCCCTTCGCACTTTCATAATTTGTGTAAAAGAGAAATGCTTTATCGATAATTCCTTTCAGGAGAACGACTCTGGATCTTGGTTTGTTTTCTTTAATGGTTGATAAAACAAAGGCATTTGGCTCGTCACACATGGATTTGACTGACTCATCAAACCATTTATTGAATTGTTCAAAGGGATCTTGATGACAATCCCCTATGTCTAAGGATGATGCTTGGTAGCTAACTCGTAAATTTTCTAATGTTTCATTTAATTTCATCACTCAATCCTACAGAATTTCTCGCTCTCCAGTCATGATATATTTCTTGAACTTTTCAACAATTTGAACTGAACTATCAACATTTTGATCCAATTCCTTCTTTAAAATCAGTTGTCGAAAATAGCGAAACTGTTTCTCACCTTCTTTATTATCAAGATTTTGATCGACAGCATCCATGAGACGCAAAACAAAGCTGGTTGTAATTTTAAATATGAGCTCGGCGACTATTATATTGGTTATTTTATTGAAGGCACCTAGTCCCTTTATTTTTAAACTTAGGTTACCTTTTTTAATCTCATAAAATGTCAGAATTGATAAATGGGTAAGTGCCCCCAGAACCTTGAGTGAAACCAAGGTTTTTTCCTTTGGATCTTCGCAGTTATCAATTTCTTCTAGAAAATCTTCTTTAAAAAAATTTAAACCTTCTGCTACACGCTTTGGTAAATGTTTAAAAATAATGATTAAACTTTTAAATGAGGCACCCAATTCTAAGATCGTTGGGGTGAAACCATGTTGCCTGATTTCAAAGAAAAGATTCTTGGAATTACTAAAGATCTCCATCCAGCTCATTTTAAAATCGGAAACTATTGAAGTAAGATCCTCTTTAAAAAAAAGGCTAATGGCGGAATTATTACTTTTTAAAACTAATTTTATAGAGTCGGCCAAATTCATTCTTAATTATTATCTTACACTTCTGGCAAAACTCAAGATTCATATTAATTTAGGCCAAACTGATGTTGTCACAGAACAAACTCTCAACCAGAATTCGCGTATGAAAATTAAAAATTATCCGAAATTGATCATAATTGACGACGATCCTGACTTAGTCGATCTTTTAGGTAGCTACTTAAGTCAGCGTGGTTTTCAAGTCACATGCTTTAAAAGTGCCGAAGAAGCGCTCGTGCAGATAGATCATGGAAAAGCTTTGGTCGATTTAATTTTGTGTGACCTTAGATTACCCACCATGGATGGTCTCGAATTTGTGATGAAACTAAAGCGAGACTTGAAGAGTCCGCCGGTCATCCTCATGACTGGAGAAGGGGACCTAGAGACGTCCATAAAGGCCCTCAATCTCGGGGCGATAGATTTTGTTTTAAAACCGCTCCATTTCCCTCAGCTACTGATTACTATTCAAAGAACTATACTTAAGAATGAGTTATCAAAATCATCCAATGAAAACTTTTCATTGGAATCGAATAGTGCCACGGGAGTTATTGGGAGATCTAAAGGGTTCACGGAAGCCCTAGATATGGCAAAAAGAGTTTCAAACTCCCAGGCGAATGTGCTTATTAGGGGTGAATCAGGATCAGGAAAAGAAATCGTGGCAAGAGCTGTTCATGAATTTGGCGATAAGAAATCTGGCCCCTTCATTCCAATTAACTGTACAGCGATTCCAGAGCAGCTTCTTGAATCAGAATTATTTGGTCACGCCAAGGGTGCTTTTACAGGCGCCTTTGACAAAAAATCAGGTCTTTTTGAAGAGGCAAACAAGGGAACACTCTTTTTAGATGAAATAGGGGACTTAAGTTTACCCCTTCAAGCAAAACTTTTACGCGTTCTCCAGGAGCGAAAAATTAAACGCATTGGAGAAAACCAATATCGAGAGATCACGGCAAGAATTATTTGTGCCACTCATAAAGATTTAAAAAAAGAAGTGAGAGAGGGAAGGTTTCGAGAAGATCTTTATTTTCGATTAAACGTTATTCCCATATTCATGCCACCCCTACGGAAGCGCCAAGAAGACATCTTGCCTCTAGCGGAATACTTTTTAAGTAAGTATTCACACATCAATCACTCTAAAGTCCGAACTTTTGATAGCGAAGCGATAAAAAAACTCGAAACACATCACTGGCCTGGAAACGTGCGCGAGCTAGAAAACACAATTGAAAGAGCAGTCGTTCTTACTCAAGGTGAAACAATTACTGTCACCGATTTATCTATCGAGGACTATCAAAATGTTAACAATGAGATTGAGTTAACACCATCTGAATCCATTTCACTCGAAGAGGTTTCAAGGCGACATATTCGCCTTATATTTGAAAAAAATCAACGAGCGAAGGAACAAACAGCGAGAGAGCTCGGAATAGATAGGAAAACTCTCTATCGCAAATTAAAGGAAATGAATCTAGAAAGTGGGTCAGTATCGTAGTAAGATAAGGTATATGAATAATATACCTGAAATTCGTCCAGAGCAATCAATCGAGCTTTTAAAAGAACTACACATCCTCACAAGAGATGGGAAACTCAATCAGGATTCACGACGTAAACTAAAACAGGTTTATCATTTGTTTAATTTTATTGAACCGCTCCTGAAAAATATCGTAAAAAATGGAAACACTCATCTAAGCTTAGTTGATCATGGTGCAGGGAAATCATACTTAGGTTTTATTCTTTATGATCTTTTTTTTAAGCAACAGTCATTTGGAGAAGTTTTCGGTATTGATACGAGGCCAGACCTCGTTTCAAAGTCCATTGATTTGGCCAACAAACTTAAGTTTAATAGAATGAAATTCCTTAATCTAAGTGTAGAGGAATCGAATAAATCACTTGATATCCCTAAGCAAGTTGAAATTGTTACGGCGCTGCATGCGTGTGATACAGCGACAGATGATGCTATCCATTTTGCGTTAAACAAAAACGCAAAATATATTGTGATCGTTCCTTGTTGTCAGGCAGAAGTGGCTTCAGTTCTAAGAAAAAATAAGGGAAAAAACTTAGGCAAGAGTGTTTTAACGGAAATTTATCGTCACCCCATCCATACGCGCGAATTCGGTAGCCAGATTACCAATGTTCTACGTTGCTTAAAACTTGAGTCTAGAGGCTATCAAGTCACAGTGACAGAACTTATTGGTTGGGAACATTCAATGAAAAATGAACTCATCATTGCTGAATTTAAAGATTTACCAACAAATTATCCCCGCCAGCGACTCGAAAATCTTATTGATGAACTTGGACTTGAGGATATGAAATCTCGATTTTTGGATTAGGGCCCATCAATGGGGCTTTTTGCCGCCAAAAAAAGTCACTAGGACCCCCCAAAGTGACAAGAAAAGAAAGGCAAAAAGTAATAGTCGACCAATCTCAATAGAAAGGCCTCCAACCCCACTAGCACCTAACACGATAGCAAAAAGTCCTAGAACAAAAAAAACAATCGCCGCCCTAAGCATTGAAACCTCTAATCTTTTTTCGATTTATTAAGTTTCGCTTCAATTTGCTTTTTCGCTTCTTTTCTCGCCGATGAATAAGCTTGCTTGATGTCTTTTCTTAGTTTAATCAGATCATTCTTAATGACGGAATAAGATTGTGACACTTTTCGTTCCATTTCGCTTTTTTTCATTGCTGGTTTTTTTTCCATAAGACCCCCACTTTTTGAAGATGTACGCAACTCCTATGCCAACCAATCTAAGACATAAATCCGACTTTATCTGTTTGCAAAAAATAAAC
>CAMAYW010000021.1 GCA_945862475.1 Bacteriovorax stolpii | reverse complement strand
AAATTTTCCAATTTTCAATGTTGTTTTTTTGCTTAATCGGATGAAGATAATGTTTTGGTAATTTTCTTGAATGCTCAGCAAATAAAACAATATTAATCGGGGTCATAGTTTACCTCTGACTACCTATCGGTAACCAGAGGTAATTATTTAATTAATGACCAGATAATTGAGTTTTAAATTCATGAAGTTTTTGAAGCGCCTCGAGTGGAGTAATATTTAACACATCTAAAGCCTTTAAATTACTTTCAAGTGATGAAAGATAATCAGGTATTTGTGGTTCAATCTCTTGAGAGTTGAAAAAAGTAAGTTGATGATGGAGGAGTTCATCTCCCTTAGTCTCTTGGGACTCAAGTTGTTTTAATATCTCCTTAGATCTCTTTAAAACGTCCTTAGGAAGTCCCGCCAGTTCAGCGACATGGATTCCAAAACTCTGAGTTGCTCCTGCTTCAATAAGCTCATAAAGGAATTGAACTTTTCCATTCTTTTGTTCGGTTCGAACGGTGAAGTTTTTACCCTCTGGCATGTTATTCACGAGGTCAATAAGTTCATGATAGTGAGTAGCAAAGAGAGTGATGGATCTTGTTT
Organism: Bacteriovorax stolpii; assembly: GCA_945862475.1. Lineage (GTDB taxonomy): Bacteria > Bdellovibrionota > Bacteriovoracia > Bacteriovoracales > Bacteriovoracaceae > Peredibacter. The sequence goes on along the minus strand of CAMAYW010000021.1, from coordinate 12,914 downwards.
TCTTAATAAAGTGTTCAACCAGGGCCCATGCGATCGATAGGCCATCATAGGTGGAAGTTCCGCGACCAATTTCATCTAAGATGATGAGAGACTTTTCCGAAGCATGACGAAGAATTTCTGCCGTCTCTGCCATCTCAACCATAAACGTAGACTGTCCCTTGATAATGTCATCTGAAGCACCTAATCGCGAGAAAAGGTAGTCACAAAGACCTAGTTCTACAGATTGAGCAGGTACGAAACAACCTAACTGAGACAGATACTGAATAATGGCAACTTCTCTCATGACGGTTGTTTTTCCGGCCATGTTAGGTCCAGTGATGAGACCAAAGTAACAATGTTCGTTGAGATCAATATTGTGAGTAACAAAATTATCTTTTATGTTTGATTTGATCAGAGGATGCCAAGCACCTTTAATATGTATCTGTTTTTTATTTTTATGAAGAGTAGGGCGAGTGAAATTTTCTTGAAAACTGACCCATGATAATGCTTGAAAAACATCCAACTGAGCGATTCTTTTTGCCACATCTAAAATTAGGTGGGAATGATCTTCAATTTTTCTATTAAAACTTTCAAAAATTTCTTTTTCCAATTTGATGAGCTTGTCCATCGCTTGAGTCACATCTTTTTCAAAAACTTCAAGCTCTTCTGTCACGTAGCGCTCATTATTCACAAGCGTTTGTCTTCTCATGAAGGATTTTGGAACTTTTGAAAGATGAGAATTAGAAACTTCAATAAAATAGCCCGAAATATTATTGTGTTTAATTTTTAAATTACCAATATTTGTTGAAGCTCTATATTTTGCTTCTAGTTTTAGAATTTCATCAGAAGCAGAGTTGGCAAGTTTGGCCAACCTGTCTCGTTCAGAACTTGCTCCAGGCTTAATCAGATTGCCTTTATCAGCATGAGCACCCATTTCATCATTAATGGTAAAACGAATCTCTTTCGCAAGCTTCGAAAGAAATTCTAAATCTTTTTTAGGAAGTTTTTGAAAGAAGTGAAATCCTTCCACTTCCATGCTTTTTTCAATCTCTATAAAAATCTCAAAAGCTCCAGAAAGATTTAGAATATCACCAGCAATAACTTTTTTTGTGGAGATTTTCGCCATAATGCGATCGATATCTCTTACATCAGAAAGAACTGAACGAAGGTTTTTAACGAAAGCGGGTTTTGAAATAAGATTTTCGATTAAATCAAGTCGTTTATTAATTGCCGTTTCATCACAAAGAGGAGTTTGAAAATATTGTCTTAGATACCTCGCTCCCATGGATGTTTTTGTTTTGTCCATGAAGCCCAAAATAGAGTTAACTTCATTCTCTTTATGGCGTGGAAAAATTTCAAGGCCAGAAAGCGTTGAATAAGTCACTTTCATAACATCATCATTATTGTGCATCCTAAATGGACGCAAATGAGAGATCTTTTCTAATGTCTGCGTTGATGTGACGTAATAACTTAGAGCTCCAAGAGGAGATAGAAGAACAGGTAACTGAGAAATAATTCCATCTCTTTGGTAGGTCGGAATAAGTTTTTGGATATAGAGGGCGGTATGTTTTTCTTCAAAATACTCTTGAGACAGATGAGTCTTTAGAGTATCAATATTTTTAAGATATTCATCTACGATAGGATCATTTTCCCATTGGCCTAAGTAGGAAATAAACTCTTTTGGCTTTACCATCATGAGTTTTTCACAAAACTCCTCAATTGTTTTGAAGGTCGTTCCAAAAAAATCTCCTGTTGTGAAATCCAGTAGAATGAGAATGAATTGATTTTTATCTTTAAAACCGGCGGCCAGGAATTTATTCTCATTTGTCGTTGTTTTATCTAAGTCATAGGGCATTCCAGGAGAAACGATCTGAGTGACACCTCTTTTGACAATCCCTTTAACTGATTTTGGATCTTCTAATTGTTCGCAGATAACAACCTTTTTACCAAGTTGGGAAATCCTATCAACGTAAGTCGCGGCTGCATGGTGGGGAATACCTGCCATAGGAATTGGAACATCTCCAAGTTTTCCTCTCACCGTGAGAGAGATATTGAGAAGTCTTGCAGCTTCTCTGGCGTCTTCAAAAAACATTTCATAGAAATCACCCATCCTGAACATGAGGAGTATGTCAGGGTAGAGCTTTTTTACCTGATAGTACTGCTCCATCATAGGAGTGAGTTTGATGCCTGATTCGACGAGTTGGGCCAGTGTTTGGCCCTCTTGAAATGATTGATTTTGCATTCTTAAAAGGTATCAAAAACCGATTAAAAACGTCACCTGATTTTAGCTTTCAAATGCGAGGGAAAATAAGGCCCACAACTGTCTGGAATCAAAGAAAAGACTATAATGAAATGATGAAGTTTCGAGACCCTAAATCAATAATAATTATTGCTGTTTATTTTACTTTGAATGCCTTTATCATTTTATCTGGAATGCAATCTCCGGAGGATGAAATTGAATCCAAGAAAATCGCAAAAAGTATCGCCCCAGAGTTCACAAAAATTTCAGGTTTAGAGTACTTTCATTTAAAAAATTCGATGCCCCAAATGTCTCTTTCTGCAAAAGAAATGCGATCTCAGGGAGAAGAGGTAGCCGAATTCGAATTTCCACTTGGTGTTTACAACTACCATCAGAAAAATAAGACGATTAAATACAGTGCTGAGCATGCCCTATATAAAAAACAAAAAGAAATTCTTCATCTAGATGGTTCAGTGAGAATTTCATCAGAGGACTCTAATTACTCTGCAGATCAGTTAAAGTATTTTTTTAAAAAAGATCTGATCACAGCTAAAGGACATGTAAAGTTTGATGGTCTCGATTTGAAATCAAGAGATCTTGTGACAATACAGGCAGATTCAATGAGGGCCCAGCCTGAGGCCAAAATGAGTCGCTTCAAAGGGAATGTGACAGGAAGTATGGAGCGACAAAAAAAGTACGAGGGAAAACTTACTTTTGCTTCAGATCTCATGCAGCTCGACGGGAATAATTCCTACGCTCACCTAGAAGGAAATGTTCGCATGAAAAGAGATACCTATGACATAACTGCCGGAAAAGCCGACATGTACATGGAAAACTTTAATAAAAGTCTCAAGTATTTCATTCTAAATGACGATGTGAAAGTGTCTGAAAAGCTTCAAACTACCGAGGGCCTTAAAGAGCGAAGGGCATTCGCTGAACGCTTAGAAGGGTTTGGAAGGGATCAGAAAATGGTGCTCTCGGGTGCACCAAGAGTGGAAATGGGAACGGATGTAATAAAAGGATACCGCATCACAATTCGAGAGAATGTTGATTTGATTGAAGTTGATGATGCGATGTCAGACGTCCAAGTTAAACAAAAAAAACTAAAGGAATAGTTTTTATGAATGCAAGTTTTCACGCTCGAGATCTTAAGAAAACATATAATGGCCGCGAGGTCGTTAAGAGTGTGAGTATAGATGTTGAAAGAGGGGAAGTGGTTGGACTCTTGGGACCAAATGGTGCAGGGAAAACAACTTCTTTTTATATGATGGTGGGTCTAGTGAAAGCAGATAAAGGTGAAATTAACCTTGATGCTGAAAATGTGACAGATCTTCCTCTTCATGTAAGAGCGAAAAAAGGAATTGGTTATTTGCCTCAAGAGGCAAGTGTGTTTAGGGAACTTACGGTAGAGGAGAATATTTATTCTGTTCTGGAAGTAAGGGATCTGACAGATAAAGAAATTCAGAATGCCCTAGATAACTTGATTCGTGATTTTAGTTTAGATCACATCAGGAAATCAAAAGGAAGAGAGCTATCAGGGGGAGAAAGACGAAGAGTAGAGATCGCGAGGGCCCTAGCACTCGATCCGAAATTTGTCCTCTTAGATGAACCTTTTGCTGGAGTGGATCCTTTAGCAGTTGGGGAGATTCAGTCGATTATAAAAAGACTGAAACAACGTAACATCGGAGTTCTCATTACAGATCACAATGTAAGAGAAACCCTCGGGATTGTAGACAGAGCGTATATTATGAGTCGGGGAGAACTTCTTGTAAGTGGAACCCCGGACGAAATAGTAAACAATGAAATTGCCCGTAAGTTTTACTTAGGGGAAGAATTTAAGATGTAGGGGAAAGAAATGGCGATCAAGATGCATCAAGGGCTAAAGCAAACGCAAGGCCTCATGATCACGCCTCAGCTTCAACAAGCGATTAAGTTATTAACACTTACTCACTTGGAAATGACAACTCTCATCTCTCAAGAAATGGTCGAAAACCCAATGCTTGAGGAAATCGATGGAGAAGTTGATGCTGGCCCAGCAGAGGAATCTCGTGAAGAAATAGATAGCCACGAGGCAACTGCAGAAAACTTCTCAGGCCCAGAACTGATTGAAGGATCGAAAGATTCTTTCGACTGGGAGTCTTACTCAGATTCATTTAATAGTAATTCATCCTCAGCTCCCAATATGAAAGAAAGTTCTTCTCCGGATGATCTTCCTTCATATGAAAATATGATCTCTAAGGGTCAGTCCTTACAGGAGCATCTCGAGTGGCAACTAAGAATGGAGAGTCTGTCTGCAGAAGAATTAAATTTTTGCCTAGATATCATTGGAAATATTGATGACGAAGGTTACCTTGAAGTTTCCTTTGAAGAAATCGTCGCTAGACACAAAAAATTAGAAAGAGATGAGTCCCTAGGAATGCTAGGACTAGTTCAGCACTTAGACCCAGTAGGTTGTGGTGCTCAAAATATTCAGGAGTGTTTGGGAATTCAAGCGAGACTTCTTTCCGAGAGATCGCCTCTTGTGGAGCTCATCATTGAAAAGAATCTCCAAGATTTAGAGAAAAAAGATTACGCAAAAATTGCAAAAGTTTTTGGTGTTTCAAAAGAAAAAGTAAAAGATGCAGAACTTATTATTATGGGTCTTAATCCCAAGCCTGGAAGACTTGTATCATCTGAGGAAACTCAATACGTGGTTCCAGATATCTTTGTGGCCGAAGTGGGTGGAGAGTTTGTAGTCCAAGTGAACGATGAGGGAGTTCCTCGCCTTAGGATATCAAATCTTTATAAACAGCTCATGAAAAGTGGTCAATCTGATGTTGATGCAAAAGAGTTTGTTCAGGACAAACTTCGAGCAGCCAAATGGCTTATCACATCGATAGAGAATAGACAGAAGACCATTTATAAAGTGGCAAACTCAATTGTTCGTACTCAACAAGAATTTTTCAAGAAAGGCCCAGCTTTTCTTAAACCGATGATCCTAAAAGATATCGCCAATGAAATTGGTATGCACGAATCAACAGTGTCTCGAGTTACGACAAATAAATTCATGCACACTCCAATTGGTACATTTGAATTAAAATATTTTTTCAATGCAGGGATTGGTGGGAAAAACGGTGGTATTGATATCGCAGGTGAAAGCCTGAAGCTTAAAATTAAAGAGATGATCGGGAATGAAGATCCCAAAAGGCCGCTCTCCGATCAAAAAATCTCAGAACTTTTAAGTACAAAAGATATCGTCGTTGCTCGTCGAACCGTTGCTAAATATCGAGAGATGATGAGTATTGCTCCATCTTCGAAACGAAAAAAATAAGGGGGTCTAGATGACATAAATGTTTTGTTTTAATTTTTTATTGTGCGCAAACATTTTTACTTAGAGGCACGTTTATTATGAAATTAAAAATTTCTTTCAAGCACTTAGATCACACTCCTTCTCTTGACCAACGAATTAGAGAAAAATCAGATAAATTTGAGAAGTATTTCCAGGGAAACACGAAGATTGAGTGGTTCTGCTGGGTACACAATGATGAGCATTGGGCAGAAATTAAAGTTCATGGCCCTAAATTTGATTTCTTTGCCAAGGCTTGCGCCGACAATATGTATAAGTCGCTTGATCTGGTAGTTGAAAAAATGGAAAGACAAATAGAAAAACAAAAAGACCAGAAACGCAACAAATTGCACTCGCATCCTTATAGCACTCCGAAATATATACAGATTGAGGGATCTATCAAAGATGAAGAGGAGTATTTTTATAAAGAACTAGAAGAAAGATCAGCTTAAACGTTTAATCTTTTTTATGAGTGCCCATTTTCTTTTAAAAAGAAAATGGGCTTTTTCAGAAAAGTTACTTATTATTCAGTTTTGTTGCAATAGTATCTACTAATTGATCCCATCCTTTCTCGCTATCAACTATATCTTGAGTCTCTTCAGACCATGTCTCAAAGTTTGATACCGAGAGGCTCTTTGAACATTTCGATTCACTACCCCTTAGCATTTTATCAAAATTTGTTGACCAACAACCTGGAAGATGAGTCGTGTAAATTTTTTCAATTACATTAGACATTGAACTGAGACTTCCTTCTGAAAATCCACTGTTTAGTTCCTTCTTGAGGTTTTCTTGGAAACCTAGAAGGCGGATATCTTTTTTAACAAGATAAGATAATCTTTCCTCGTAAAGTTCAATGATCCCAAAATCCTGGGATAAAATAATAAAGCTTTTCGCTGGATAATTTTTATTTTGTGAGCAGTAGTTTTTAATAATGGCAATATCGTTAGATAAATATAAGCAACTCTCAGTTGATTCATATCCAAAGATCTTTCCTTTTCCCTTTAATTGGAACTCTGAAGAGATCACTTTATTCATGATTTCTTTGGTTAATGGTGCCTCTATCGTTTGAGCAAAACTAAAAGAGGAGAACAAAAAAAGAACGCTCGATAATAAATATTTCAAAGGATACCTCACTTAAAAAAAGGCTGTTTTACTTAATTTAAGTCGAGTTTAGAGCGAACACCCATTGACCTCAATCAAGTGAGAAGGGATTACATGAGGTGTCTAATTTTTAGACACTTTATCCTTAGAGGAATTGAGCTCTTTATGCTAGTGTCTTTGAACATCCTGCCAACCGGAAGATCGGTGAAAATCCGACACTGTCCCGCAACTGTATAGTCAGATACGGCGCAAGATGAGGACATTCCCGAGGAGGAATTGGTGTCTTGGATTCTATTGTTTTGTTTTCTTTCGTTTTCTGTCATGGCCGATGTTGAGTTGTCGCCCGTTAATGTCTCATCCCTTAAAGAAGGGAGTCAGTTTAGTCTTTCCGATAGAATCGTTATCTCAGAAGAAGAATTGCAAAATCATGCGATTGGTCTCATTTCAACGGAGCTAGAAAGGTTACCCGGTGTGATTGCTAATCAAAATGGGGGCCCTGGCGGACGAATTTCTTTTTTTATCAGGGGCACTGAAAGTCGTCATGTTTCTTTTGTTCTTGATGGATTAAAAATGAACGACACTTCAAATACCGATCGTCAATTTGATGCCTCTTTTTTTACCTCACCCTTTTTAAGTGAATTGAGTCTCGTTAAAGGACCTCAGGCCGTTCTCTATGGTTCCGATGCTATGGGAGGATTGATCCTTCTAAAGACTAAAAAAGGTGAAAAGGCCCCGGAAGGAAGACTGAATATTTCGGGAGGAAGTTACGGAACCTTTTCATCGTCCTTAAGTAAGGACTGGAAATCGAATCAACACAATGGTTCCTTAACATACTCCACTTTTCATTCGGACGGTTTATCGAGACTCAATAAAAAGAGATTCAATGCCCGTGAACGAGATGCTACGGATATTACTCAAGCTCTTTCATCTTCAGAACATAAGTGGTCCCCTCGAGTTCAGACTGATTTTTTAGCAGGATTTCTTCGAGGACGCTCGGAACAGGATGGGTTTGCAGATGATAATGGGCATGATTTTAGTCGCAATGATCAATATATCTTTCAGCAAAAAACAAATGTGAATTTAATCAGTCACCACGTTCTCTCCCTCAGAAGTGGCCTTAACCGTCATCAGCGATTAAATGAAAGTTTAGTTTCAAATGAAGAGTTTTTTAATGGTGACCTTTACCAAAATGAAATTCTCCATCGTTGGCGTAATTCAGGATTAGAACTTTTAACGGGGGCCTCTACAGAAAGAGAAAAGGCTTTGGCGAACGATCTAGACCGCTTTTTTGATCTCCATTCATTGTTTCTTCAGGGCTCATTTGAAAAGGAAGCAGTTAAGTTTCAATTCGGTGGTAGGCTTGATCGACATTCTAAGTATGGTGAATTTAAAACGACATCTCTCGGTCTTTCCGTATTGGATATGTCGCTTCAGTACTCTGAAGGATATAAAGCACCATCCCTTTATCAACTCTATGGGCCGGACTCATTTGGTTCTCCCGTCGGAAATCCCAGTCTTACACCAGAGACGAATCAGACTTTAGAGCTTCGGTGGAAAAAGTCGAATGAATATTTTGAAACTTCAATTGCGGGATTTCAGAATCGACTTTCAAATTTATTTACCTACGTCTTTGGGAAAGGGTATGTAAATCAGCAGAGTTTTATTTCTGAAGGAATCGAGCTGAGTGCAAAAATGACAAAAAACGTTTATTCTGTTTTGGCCAATTTTACCCATCAAAATTTCAGGAAAGAAGATTCTCCTGTGCTAAGACGTCCCTATAATTCGGCCTCCGGGACTTTCGCTTTTTTTCCCTCTGAGAATATAGAGTTCAGTCTTATGGGAAGATGGTTTTCTAGTCGACAGGACGTAGATGCGAAACTGAATGGATTTGAGGTCTTTGATATTGGACTTAAAAAGAAATGGCATCGTGACGAAATTTCTCTTCAACTAAAAAATATTTTGAATCGACAATATGAAGAAATTTATGGTTTCAGCACCTTAGGTCAGTCCGCTTTCATTGGTTACGAACATCGATTTTAGTGAATAGGTTTTCCCTTAGAATCTTCAAAGCAGCAAGATCCATCATGGCCCTCAATTTCTTCATCTAAGCTATTTTTATATTCTCTGATTTGATCATTTGTAAGTCCAAGGGAGTTTGAAAGAGTTTCTGTAAGAGTGGGGGAGATCACCTCTACATCTAGACCCATAGTCTCCATCTCGGCTGCAAACTTATAGGCCCTGTCTGATTCCACAAGATCGCACTCAAAAAGGGTTTGTTTTGAATGAACATCTCTCACGAGGATTTTTGACTTTTCTTTTTCCATACACCGATGGTAGTAATTTATGGCCCTCTTTGTCAAAGGATACCCTCGGTGGGACTCATACTCTGGATTGATGAAAATAAATTTGTGACAGATTTGTTAGAGAAAGTTTTTAAAAAGAAGAATATATCTTTTTATTCGCTGAATAATGCCAAGGATTTCTTGTATATCGTATCGGATTTACGTCCAAGTATGATTGTGATTGATTCAGAAACCGCCCTTAAACATAAAACAGAGCTTAAACTGCAATTAGAGCAATCAGACTTTCTCAGGTCTCTTCCTTGGGTCATCCTAGGGGAATCTTCGGAATTATCTTTTCTACCTAATAGATCTGGAGAAATTAAGCGTCCTTTTGATCCTTTTCTCATTCCAGAATTGATTGAAAAAATTGTAAAATCTCATTAGTGCTTTTTTAAAAGGTTACAATGAATCGAGATAAATTAGTTCTGACAGTAGGAATTACACTTACTTTATTAGTCTTCGCCTTTACGCTTTACTTCAGAAGTGGAGCTTTCCGTTGATTTGAAATTCCCAAATTTGGGAGCAGGAGTTCTTTCGGATTGAGAAAGAAAAAAAGAAGATAGCTTTTTATCCATCACGCTGAGAAGAATATCAACGAGTTCATGGTAATGTGTATGAACCCATTGCGCCGTAAAATGATTAGGTACTTCAAGAATCAAAACATTGTCCGAGATAACAAGGGGTTTAACATTTTTAAACCATTGATGATGAATCTCGGGGCCTAAAATATCTGAGAGTTGCTCAGACAAAATAGACCAAAGATAAGACGCTTTCACAACCGGATGGGCCAGGTTGAGGCTTTTCTCTTTTAGCTGCGCCTTCTTAGCAGTCCAACGAAGTTTTAGATTACGTTTTTTTTTCATGGGGAGCTGAGATTAGTCTCTTCGAAAAAATCTGACAACTAAATTCCTATGAAGAAAAAGGATTTTGCTCCCATTCTTTAGCTTCGGATGGTGCCAGGACATAACTATTCAAACCTAATTGTTGAAAAATGAAATCTGGTACACGTATTCGATAAAAAATTCCTTGCTCATGGGAGACGGAATTCATGATATTCGCATTACCTCTAATCCTTGAATGCGCTTCTCCTGCTTCATAGGGAATAAAAAGATCATAATGATCTTGTTTGGATAAAAAATAATTAATGATATGTTCGCGAAGATTTTTCATATCGTTTTCATCATAAGAAGAAACAAGAAAACTATTGGGATAATTACGCATAATGATCCGCGCACGAACTGGATCATTGAGGACATCTTTTTTATTAAAGACAATTAATTGTTCTTTTTCTTCAATTTTAAGATCTTTTAATACTTCTTGAGTGACTTGGAGATGTTTTTGATAATTTGGATCAGAAATATCACAGACAATCACAAGTAGATCAGCTTCCATGGCGGATTCAAGTGTCGTTTTGAAACCCTGGATAAGAGTATTAGGTAAATTTGAGATAAAGCCCACCGTATCAATCATGATCATAGGTGGTTTGGAATCCGGATTTAATGTTCGAAAAGTGGAATCCAGAGTCGCAAATAATTTATTCTCTTCAAGTACGTTCACTTTGCATAAGCGGTTCATAACCGATGATTTTCCAGCATTTGTATAACCAACAAGGGCAGCTGTGACTGCTTGGTTTTGTCTTTTTTTCCTCTGCTGTTCTCGCGTTTTTTGAACTTCATCGAGCTGCTTTTTATAATACTCAATTCGCTCTCTGACCATCCTTCGATCGAGTTCAAGCTGCTGTTCACCTTCTCCTCCAATCGCCGCCCCCGACGAGCGTTGTTTAGAAAAGTGACCCCACATACTTGTGAGACGAGGTAGTAGATACCTTAAGCGAGAGATTTCAATTTGAATTTTAGCTTCTTTTGTTCTTGCATGGAGCGCAAAGATTTCAAGAATAATCGTATTTCTGTCGACCGCTTCAAGTTTGGTAATTTCTTTAATATTTCTTGCTTGAGACGCCGTTAATTCAAAATCAAACACAAGAACTTGAGAGCCCTCTTCTCGAGCGGCTTCGGCAATTTCTTGTAACTTGCCTTCACCAAGCATTGTCGCCGGATCAATTTGTTTTCGGTTCTGGACATATTCTTCACCAGGTACAAGACCCAAAGTCCGGAGAAGTTCTCGAAGTTCCCTTAATGAATTATTCGTTTCAATCACAGTTGAGTGGTTTTCGAATTTTTCACAAACGATGGAGACGAGAGAGGCTTTTTGACCTAAAGGGAGTTTAAATTCATCTTGATTCACTGAACCTCCACTTGCATGTTATCCAATAGACGAGTTGTTCCCATTTGATAGACCGCAAGAATCGTAATGTTTGTTGATAGAGTGAGATCTTCTTGAAAAGTTTCACTGTCCCGAAGAACTAAATAGTTCCATTTAGGATCTTTAATAGTGTCCTCGATGAATAATTTTGCTTTCGGTAAATTTATTTTTTTGTGATCAATAATCTCTTTAATCTTCGAAAGAGTTTTAAAGAGTACGAGTGAAAGGGATTTTTGTTCAGAACTGAGATACTGATTTCGGCTCGAAAGGGCGAGGCCTTGGGCTTCCCTTATGATAGGCATGCCTTGAATTTTTATGGGTAAGGATAAATCTTTAACCATTTGTTTAATCACTAAGTACTGTTGGAAGTCTTTAAGGCCAAAATAGGCCTTCGTTGGTTTTATAAGATGAAAGAGTCTGTAGACAACCGTTGCCACCCCATCAAAATGTCCTGGACGAATTTTCCCTTCTAAAACTGTACTCAATCCACTGACGGACAGGACATCTTTATGGGCAGGTGGAAAAATTTCTTCTGGGTTTTCAGGAGCAAAGACAACGACTTTAAGACCTGGAAAATTTTTTATACTTTCTTCAATCAAAAGAAGGTCATTCTGAAGAGTTCTTGGGTAGCGATGAAAGTCTTCCGTGGGGCCAAATTGTTTTGGATTCACAAAAATAGAAAAATAAACAACCTTAAATTCTTTCAGTGCTTCTTCCAGTAGAGAAATGTGACCTTGATGAAGATTTCCCATGGTCGGTACAAATCCAACTGGAGATATTTCTTTTTCCCTTTCAAGAAGAAGTTCCGATGTTTTTTTTAAGCATTTAATCATTTTTACTCTCGAACCAATTAACGAGACTCACTCCGAGTTGTTCTTTTGTTAACTTTTGTGGACTTTCAATACGATTTTTATGCACGAAATAATATTCGCCATGATCTTTTTGAAATCCCTCAATCTCACTTTGGCCTATGAGACCATTGGACACTTTGTTTCCAATCATGAGATCAACTGGTTTTCTATTCATTTTTTCCATGAAAACTTCTTTGGTCGTTTCCGTTTCGGCAGCAAAGCTGATGATCTTCTGATTTTTTCTTAGACTGAGGATTTCTTTTAAAATATCAGGCGCTTGTTTAAAGGGGAGACTTTGTCCCATCATTTCTTTTTTGAGTTTCATTTCAGAAGGATCAAATTCGATATCAGCAATGGCACCGGTTGAAATGTAGAGATCCATTTCAGGAAATAATTGAATCGCCGCATTTCGCATTAATGTTGTCGTTGGAGTTCGTATGACTTTAAAAAGGGGATGTCCCATAAGGAATTCAATTTCATGCGTGCATTGGTGGCCAGCAAGGACGGTTACTTCGTATCCTTTCGTAAGAAATGCCTTTGCAACAGAAAGGCCCATCTTTCCACTTGAGGGATTTGTTATAAATCTCACAGGATCAATAGGTGAAGCCGTCGCTCCAGCTGTAATTAAGACTTTTTTTCCAATTGAGAGATTCGGTGTATAGGTTTCGATAAGATGAACGACAGACTGGACCTCTGGAAATTTTCCTTCTCCCACATCACCGCAGGCGAGTAAACCAGAATTTGGATTGATGATTCCAACGTGAGGGATAACGGCCAATTTAGCAATGTGCTCTTTTACCCTCATGTTATTCCAC
>CAMAYW010000020.1 GCA_945862475.1 Bacteriovorax stolpii | reverse complement strand
TGGGGGAGATATTCTTTGGAATCCTGAGCTTAAAATTGAATCTATTGAGGAGGATGGAATCAAGCGTCCGGTAGATCCGGCAGTCACACTTTCACATGAGATGTATCATGCTTTTGACTCTATTAGAGGTATGCTTGATATGGGGATGGTGAGTGGAAGAGGTCTCGAATTTATTGGGGTCGTAGAGTACAGAGGAGTTTTCTTCGAAAATTTGGTTAGAAAAGAGTTGGGGTTAAAATTTCGAAAACATTACTCTGATCCAGAATTACACGAAGGGGAAGATCCGGCTGAAGTCCGTGATCTTCTAGATGATCACGGCCTACCTTTATTCGTGCCTTCCCCTTGTTTATAAATTAAAAAGTCATTTCAGGCACAACTGCTGGAATAATAAGTTCCGCTTCGGTGAGACGTTTAATGTCCTCAACAGAAACACCCGGAGCTCGCTCTAACAGATGAAATTTTCCATTCTCTAGTCTTAGCACAGCGAGATCAGTCACAACTAATTTTACACAGTTTACTCCAGTTAGAGGGAGTGAGCATTTTTTTAAAATTTTAGAAGCACCATCTTTTGAAGCATGAGACATGGCCACGATTATATTTTCCGCACCGGCCACAAGATCCATGGCCCCACCCATACCCTTAACAAGTTTTCCTGGAATCATCCAAGAAGCAAGTGCACCCGTTTGATCCACTTCAAAGGCCCCAAGGACCGTGAGATCAACGTGTCCTCCACGAATCATGGCAAAGGAATCTGCAGAATTAAAAAAGGCAGCACCTTTAGTCACAGTGACAGTTTGTTTTCCAGCATTAATGAGATCAGCGTCCACTTTATCTTCAGTAGGAAATTCTCCCATGCCTAGAATTCCATTTTCGGATTGGAGCATGACTTCCATTCCATTTGGAACGTAATTCGCAACGAGAGTAGGGATACCAATTCCAAGATTAACGTAGTATCCATCCTGAAGTTCACGAGAAATTCTTTGGGCAATTTGTTCTCTAGAAAGTGCCATATATTTTATCCTTATTTTTTTACAGTTCTTTGCTCAATTCGTTTTTCAAAACTTCCCTTAATAAGGCGATCTACATAGATTCCCGGAACATGAATGAAGTTTGGATCTAGCTCCCCAGCTTCTACAATTTCCTCAACTTCAACCACAGTAATTATACCTGCAGTCGCAATCATAGGATTAAAGTTAGCAGCTGTTTTTCTGAAAATAAGATTTCCATAAGTATCTGCCTTCCAAGCTTTGACGAGAGCAAAGTCTGCTTTGGGGAATGCAGGCTCTAAAACGTAAGGACGGTCATTGAACATTTTAATATCTTTTCCATCCGCTACAACAGTTCCGTAACCCGTTGCCGTGAAAAAACCTGGAATCCCGGCACCTGCTGCTCTTATTTTTTCCGCCAATGTACCTTGAGGAGTAAGTTCTAATTCAAGCTCTCCACTTAGAACTTGTTTTTCAAAGAGTGCGTTCTCTCCCACGTAAGAGGAAATCATTTTTTTGACTTGTTTTTTTTCTAGTAGGATTCCTAGGCCGAACCCATCGACACCAGCGTTATTGGATGCAATTGTCAGACCCTTAACACCGGTCTCATGAACCTTTTTGATGAGATTTTCAGGGATTCCACAAAGGCCAAAACCACCCACCATCAAGAACATATTATCTTTTAGTCCATCGAGGGCTTCATCATATGACTTAACCACTTTATTAAATCCGGCCATTAACTACTCCTTTGAGAAATCAACCATAGAAGATTAACATAGAGAAGAGGAGAGTGCCAAAAGGTATGCGGTACCTTTTGGACAAGTTTATAATGAAAAAAGTGATTCATTTCTTTACTCGGATGTGCGAAGCCTACTTACCGGATGCCTTTGTGTTTTGCTTGGTTTTGACACTTGTTGTCTTTATGGCGGCGGCCGTCTCAACACCTCATTCACCTTTGTCACTTATTGAATTTTGGGGAAAAGATTTTTGGAGTCTTCATGCTTTTTCTATGCAAATGGTTTTTGTATTGATCACTGGCCATATGCTGGCAACGACTCCTCTTGTAAATAAAATGCTTTTGAAACTGAGTGCTCTTGCAAAAACAGAATCCCAGGGACTCATTCTTCTTTCGGTTTTTTCGATATTGAGTTGTTGGATCAATTGGGGATTTGGTTTAATCGTTTCAGGTATTCTTGCGATTGAGATTGCCAAGAAGCTAGGGAAAGTCAATTTTGGGCTTTTTATAGCAACTGCCTACGCCGGTTTTTTAGTTTGGCATGGCGGTCTCTCTGGATCCATTCCTTTAAAAATTGCTGGGCAAGATGAAATTCTCAACAGAGTTTATCCTGACCTTAGTGTTCCACTCACTTCAACTATTTTTTCTAACTACAATTTAATGATTGTTGTTTTACTTTTGTTAGCTCTTCCTCTTCTCGCTATCTCAATGCGAACAGAAGATAAAATCAACATTCATTTTCATGAAGAGAAAAAAGACATCGAGGTGGAATCGAAAAATTTTAGAGACTATTTAGAAAATGGAAAGTTTTTTAGCTGGATATTTTTTGGATTTTTTATCGTTCTTCTCTTTCGCTTAAAATCAACATTTGACATCAATCGTGTGAATCTTATTTTCCTTTTTCTTGCTTTTTTTCTCCATGGGACACCTAGAAAATTTCTCCATGCTCTTCAAGGTTCAATTGGTTATTCTAGCGGGATCATCATTCAATTTCCGTTTTATGCAGGTCTCATGGGATTGATGCAATATTCTGGTTTGGCCGATAAAATTTCAGAAATATTTGTAAGCATCTCATCAAAAGACACATTACCCGTATGGACATTTTTAAGTGGAGGTATTGTTAATTTTTTTATTCCAAGTGGTGGAGGCCAGTGGGTTGTTCAAGGCCCAATTATGCTCAAGGCTGCTCAAAACTTAAACGTAGATCCGGGAAAAATTTCCATGGCGCTTGCTTGGGGGGATGCATGGACTAATCTTGTTCAGCCTTTCTGGGCACTGCCTTTACTTGGATTAGCTAAAATTCAATTAAAAGATATTATGGGATATTGTCTTATCTTCACTGTCGTCTCAGGGATCATTATTTCAAGTATTTTTTATTTCTCTTGAAGTTTTTCCTGAGAGTAGTGCTGATAGATCGTGTACATCGCCAAAGCTGCTACCCAATGCCAGATAGCATGGCCCTGAGATAACCATCCATGCTGAGAGGGATCACACCAAATTCTTTTATGATCTATAACAGAAAAAGAGAAAGCAATAATAAGAAGGATAAGAGTGGAAATGAACCACATGAATCCTACTCTTTTTTGTCTTTGTGAAAGTATTTCAGTGATCACGATAATGATTCCTGAAAAGAGAACTAATAATTGAAATTTAATCCCAGAAACATACATCAAGTGAAGGATGACACATAAAATGGTTGCCACCACGAGATTAAACTTTAAGAGATTTTTTTCGTTCAGTTTTTTTAGTCTTATTAGGTTCATGCCTTTGCACCAACCAACGAAGAAGAACATCCCTACGAAGTCTAAAACTTGAGAGAGATAAAAATTCGATTGATGGTAAAAAAAGGACATTGCCCCCATAAAAAAGATGATGGGGCCAAATTGTTTCAATTTTGTATCATGATTGTTTTTGAAGGATTGGTACATCACGATAACTGCAACAATCATATAACCAAGATTTGACCAGGTATTAGCTGGCTCAGAAATCCACTGACAAAGAGTTTCTTCGCACCACTTAATATTGGGAGCGCCTACTTTTTCCGTAACGTCGTACCAGGGGCATTGTTGTCCGTGTGGATTTAGATAAAGCATTAAAAATCTCTTATCATGTCTACTATTTCTGGATGATCTACAAAAGGATTTCGTATTTTTTGATGTTTTGCAATCCTTTCGTGTCTTGTAATTTCAGCTTGATCAATAGGATCTTCTTTGTGCCAACGACGAAGGCTTGTTTCTTCCGCACTACTGATACTTAAATTATAATGCATCGAAAAATAGAACAAGGCCCTAGCTACATTTCCACGGTGACGTGCAGGTGGAGTGTAAACCTCGTGGCCGCTTATAAGACCTATCATAGAGTTTCTACAGCCTTCTCCACCCATGCGGTCTTCTTCAGAACTTAAAAGACCGAAAGGAGTATTACCTCTTGTGGAATTTGCCTGAGAGTCAGTGAGATAGAGGTGGTGCATGTCTGATTTTTGTAAATCTTTTGGGTAGGCACCATTGAATCTAGATTGAGGCCATGTGTGCTCGATGTTTACACGATCATGCATAGAACCAACTTCTTCAAGATTTCTGTAGTAGAATTTTTTTCCACAATATACATCTAAAACGTAAGTTCCTTTCTCGTCTTGAAGTTTATCTAGTTCTCCAAACATGATTTTTCGAGCAGCCTCATAACCAACGGAAATCTGCTTATAGCATTGACCTTCACAGCCAGGAGAGATGGCATCAAGTTTTCCAGCTTGATTTGTATGGTACTGGTTAAATATTTTTTCTAAAACACTTCGATCGAGAGATTTTGACTTCATTGAATTGTAAAATTCTGCACCGTAATACGCCCATTGCCCATTTGGGAGTTTTTGATTTTCTTGTCCAAGAGCACTAAGACAAAAAGCAAGAGTAATAAGAGCGAAGAAAAACTTCATGGGTATCCTTCTGATGAAAATTTGCGTCAACTTTAGGATGGCCAAACTTAATTGTCACTTAATTATAACTAATAGCTGCAGAGTGTTTAATTTTAAAATGTTTGCTACGCGTTATCAGGTTGATAATGGAGAGTAAAAGCTACTTTTTCGAGTGCACCCAGAAGAGCTTGATTGATAGGAAGCTTTTTTTGTATCAATTCTGGATGGATAGCACCTAGTTTCATCGACCAATCGGCCATCATCGGCGTTAAATCTTTTGTACCTTTAAGCTCCTCACCATTTAGGTCATGCTTGACTTTGATGAGTTTACAGACTGAAAGGATAATTTCATGCTGCTTATTATAGTGACCACTGACTCCAAACATCCGACATAGACTTGGTCGATCCTGATACCGACCGCACTTACCTTCTCCTTCTTTTTCTCCGGGTTCATAGACAAGACAATGCGCTTGTTCAGAAGTTCTAAGTTTTTCTAACCATACATCCAGTTTTCCTTCCTTATAAATGGAGTACGCCATGGGAATCATCTCAAAAATGGAGGCATCAACCTCGGGATTCAAACAACACTTACCGCATGAGGCAAGACAGTTCCAACCTGTGGATGATTGATAGGAAGAGAAAGAGTCGGACATTTCTTGGTAAAGTTTTTGAAGATTATAGGAGAATTCTTTGATATTCATTATTCATGACCCAATATTATTTTGTTCTCACTAACCCAGAAGCTGAGGTCATCCTTAAGGAAGAAATAAAGCTTCGCTACCCCGAGTTAAGATTAAGCTATTCTAGGCCTGGTTTTATCACTTTTAAAGGGGTGAAAGATATCAAATTTAACCCTTTGTTTTGTCGAGTCTCCGGGATTAGTCTTGGAAAATTCAAGAAACAAGAAATTAAATTCGAAAAGGCCTGGTTCTACTCAGTAAATAATAAATGGGAATTGCCTCCGGAATTTAAAAGCTTATCCGACAAATCGATTTTTAAAAAAGGCGAAAGTGTTAATCTAGTTATGATGACTGGAGCAGATGAGTTCTGGGTAGGGTCGTATACTTTGCAGTCTCATCACTTTCAAACTCCCGGAGAGGTAAGTTCGATTCTTCAAAAAGAAGTTCCTAGCCGAGCGTATTACAAAATGGCAGAAACTTATGAAGCTTTTGATTTACCATTTGATCATCAAGAAACCATTCTTGAACTGGGATCTGCACCAGGTGGGGCAAGTTTATTCTTACTCGAGCAAGATCTCAAAGTTTTAGGTGTTGATCCGGGTGAGATGGATCCCATTGTTGCCAAAAACTATGATTTTAAACATATCAGAAGAGCATTTGAAACACTGACTGAGAATGATTTTAAAACAGGCGTTGACTGGATTATTTCAGATATAAATCTTCCTCCAACAATTGTTCTTCGGGAGATTTTTAGACTTCTTACCTTTTTAGAGCCCCGAGGAATTATTGTTAATCTAAAACTTAACGATTTAAAACACCTTGAAATTGTCGCAACGATCAGAGATCAAATGAAACGACAGGGTTTTGAAAAAGTTGAATTAAAGTATCTTCCTAGCCACAGAAAAGAGATTGCCCTTATAGCTCTCCATTCATAAATCCTTGAGGAAAGAATTGATTGTACGGATCATGTTCTTTCTTTAGGTCTTTAAACAATTGTATTTGATTAGGACCGTGAAATTTTTTAATGTATTTTTGCTTAATAAGACCAATTCCATGTTCGGCGAAGGGAGACCCTTTCCAATGGTAAACTGAATCGTAAAGTTCTTGAAATTCATCTAGGCATTTCTGAGTTTCTTCTTTCTTAGGCATATAATTATAGTGAAGATGGGCATCTCCAAAATGTCCAAAGAGACAATATCGAACACCAATTTTTGAAGCTTCTCGATAAAAATTTAATAGATCTGGAAACTTATCAGATGTCACTTGGACATCTGTCCCAACTTTAACAACACCCATCTTGGAATTTTCTTCAAAAATAGCTCTGGGAACGCCAGCTCTTACGTGGTGAAATTTATTTTCAGCGATTTCAAAAACGTTTTCTGCGGCAGTTTTCTCAAGAGAGCAAAGTACTTCTCCATAAATCTTTTCAAATGCATTTGATTTGATTTCTAGAAAAATAACATCTTGATTCAAACCAAGTCTTTCATCTGATTTGAGATAATTCATGCAATTGGAATCAAGAAGTTCGCAAGAGATGATGGAATCTCGATGAGATTGAACAGCATGATATATCTCTAAATGAGGCGTCATATCTTCTTCCCAGCGAGGCAAGAGGAGAAAAACGTAAGTAACAGGTTCATTTGGGGTCGTTTCAATTTCAACTTCAGTCACAATACCTAGTTGTCCCTCTGTCCCAATCATGAGGTCTGTTTCTTTTTCAAAACGAGGGTAGGGTGCATTTTTAAAATTCTTATAAAATTGAAAATCGTTGTTATAAGATTTAAGACTTGTTGAATTTGAGACAAAGTCATTCTCTTTATTTAGTTCTTTTTCATCTCCATTAAAGTCTAAGTATTTTAATCGCACCACTTGAGAGCGCATATTTCCAAAAGCAAAACATCTTTCACCCGTACAAGAAGTTGCAATGCCTGCAGTAATGAGGGCAAGTTGCTCTGTTGGAGATGTTTTTAAGGTTCTTCCTTTTGAACGAAGAAATTTTTTTGCCTCCTCCCAAGAAACACCACCTCTTAGCACAAGATTTCCATTAGGGAGAAGTTCCATATGAGAAGGAAGTTTTGAGAGGTCACACAAATAAAAATCAGACTCCTTCTTCCAAGGCAGTAGGGATTCAAGTTTGTCATAAGGAACAACAGTAGATGTTTTTGAAGAAAAATAAAAACTCGCTTGATGCGCCTTGAGGTGACTGATTAGGTCTTGTTCAGAGTAAAATGTTTTTGTTATAAATGTCATATAGACTCACTTTTTTTCTCATTTTATCTTTTTTTTCAAGGAGAGGCCATGGAAGTTGTAGTAGTGGTTGGGGCCAGTAGTGATACCTCCCGTTATTCCTATAAGGCGATGGAAATGTTGGAAGAATTTGGACATCAGGCGATACCTGTTCATCCCCGAGAGGAAATGGTGCGTGGTCACAAAGTGATTCATCAATTGGCAGATCTAGTTGGACAAAAAATAGATACAGTCACAATTTACGTGAATTCTGCTATTTCTGATAAGTATGAAAAGGATCTTCTTCTTATTCGCCCAAGAAGAGTTATTTTTAACCCAGGTGCAGAAAATCCTAGACTATCCAAAGCTCTCAATGAAAGTGGGATCAAAACCGAAAATGCTTGTACCCTCGTTCTTTTAAGAACGGGTCAGTACTAATTTTCGAGACAATTGATGGGTGAATTAGTCTTAATATAAGTTTCTAGAAGATTCCAGTAATCCGAGTTTTTAACTAGACGTAAGTCATGCAATAAAACAGTCGTTAAAACATTTAATAGTTTTAGCATCCCGTAGGGCACTTCTGAAGGGAGGCCCACAGTGTAGTATCTCAAATTTTGTAATTCCTCACCATTAATTAATGCTTCATTTAGGTTATGCAACCGAGGATTAAAAAATTTAGTCTCGCCTGTCACTTTGTCTTTTACGCTTATTCCGTCAATCATGACCTGGAGAGCGACTTCTGAGTTCGCTAATAGTTTCAAAATTTGTTTCAATAAAAAGCCAGACATTCTTGATCGAGCTACACTCCAACCCTTATCACCCCATTTCCTGAAATGAGGGAAGTTATCAATCATGTCACCAAAAGTGATTTGACCGGAGCTAATTTGTTCACCTTGAAAAACATCAAATTGTAGACCGAGGTCAGTTTTGGCTACTTTTCTTGTAAGCCTCGCCATATGACGGGACCAGCAGCTCCCGCTTGGAGAATCTTTTCCATCAATATTTCCAGTGAGGTCAATGTTTGAAAACCCAATAACTTCATTCCAACTTCTACCAAAGTATCTTTCTCTATTTGAGTAAGCACTTGCTACAAATTCTTTCATACCCTGATCCTGGGGCATGTCTTTTTTTATGTGGATCATTTTATAGTCAATAAGTTCTGCTTCTCCGCTACCTTTGATGTCAACAATCATGGAACCTATGTACCCTGAATGGGCACCTGCCTGAAGAATAGGAATCAGTCTTCCCTCAAGATTCTTAGTGAGTTGGGGTCTTGGTAACAGGATATGAGAGTGACCACCTACCACAAGATCAATGGTTCTGGTTTTTTCAACTAATTTGATGTCGTACTCTAGCCCGATATGAGTCAATGCAATCGTGAAATCAATATTATCTTTTTTAGCTTTTGTTGCCTGTTTAATTCCTGCCTTATGGGGATTTGTCACAAATCCCAGTGGTCTTAGAGGATACATGTGATGAATTTCGTTCGTCGTTAATCCGAAGACACGAATTTTTAAACCACCAACTTCGTGGTCCGCATAATCGGGAACCAGTTTAGATAAACCCATGAGGGACTTACCCAGGATATTTGAAGACAATATTTTCGCCTTAATCTTCGATTTTTTAATCTGATTTTTTAGCTCTTTCGTTCCAAGAATATAGTCATGATTTCCAAGAACAGTGTAATCGACCCCGAGCCAGTCTAGGGCCTTCATCGAATCAACTCCATGATTGGAAAAATAATAAGATGAACCCTCACCAAAGTCTCCGCCATCTAAGTAAAGTGTCGGGATCCCTTTCTTTTGCCCGTCGGCCTTTAGTTCATCCACAACCTTTTTAAGCTGAGCGTAACCACCAATTCCCCCTCTGGTTCCTTCGAAATAAGAATGTAAATCATTTGTATGAAGAATCTGAATGACCTTCGCCGATGAAATGGGGGAAATAGCAAGACCCAAAAGTAATAGAAGGGGACGAGAAAATTTCATGAGTTTACTCTTATAGGTAACTTTGTTAAGGGAGTTCCTTTCTTCATTAGAAGGCCAAATCGAAATTCTTGAAATACTGTAAATATTTCCTAAATGAAATTTGAGATAACCCTAATTTCTCCTTTAACCATGGCCAAGTTCATTGGTTTACGTTAAATCAGATAAACCTATGAATTCAGAACTCTTACTGCCTGTTGGAAATATGGAAATGTGCATGGCCGCTGTGCATCACGGTGCCGATGCTATTTATGTCGGAGTGCCTTTTTTTAATGCTCGAGGCAGGTCCTCAGATCTCAGCATTGAAGAGTTGAAAGAAATGATCGATTTTTGTCATCTATACGGTGTCAAAGTCAATCTCGCTTTTAACGTTGTCATATTTCAAAATGAGATTCCGAAAGTGATTTCTCTTTTAGAAGAAATTCTTCCTTTAAATCCTGATGCTTTCATTGTGCAAGACCTTGGTCTCGCAAAAATCATCAGAACCATGGCCCCACACCAAAGAATTCATGCCTCAACTCAGATGACTGTAACCAATACGGATGCAATAAAGCTTCTTCAAGATCTTGGTATAGACCGATTTGTTCTAGGTAGAGAAAACTCTTTATCAGAAATTAAATTAATTCGTGAACAAACAGAAAAAGAGCTAGAGGTCTTTGTCCACGGAGCACTTTGTGTGGCCTATTCTGGACAGTGTTTTACCTCGGAATCGCTCGGTGGAAGAAGTGCTAATCGAGGGCAATGTGCTCAAAGCTGTCGGCTCGAGTATGAGTTATATGTAGATGATGTAAAAAAAGAGACTGGAGATAAGAAATATTTTGTTTCCCCCAAAGATCTTATGGGGATTAATGAGATACCAGAACTAAAAAAAATAGGAGTTAATTCCTTTAAGATAGAGGGAAGACTCAAGACTCCAGAATATGTGGCTTCAACTGCAAGGAACTACCGCGAAGTCCTCGATGGTGGACCCATGAATTTAAATCAGAGAAGAAAAGAGCTTGCAACGACTTATTCGCGAGGTTTTTTTTCAGGTTGGCTCCATGGAGTAGATCACCAAAAGCTAGTTGATGGAACTTTTAGCTCTCACCGAGGTCTTGAAATTGGAGAGGTCCTAGAAATAAGAAAAAAAACAATTCTAATCTCAACTGATGTTGGAGTAAGTGCTGGGATGGGCCTTCTTTTTGTTGGAAAAACTGAAGAAGGTTCAAAAATTTTTCTCTCAAGAAAAATAGGAAAATATTTCGAATTAGAGCTTCTCAAAAAAGACATCAAGCTCCAGGTTGGGATGAAAGTTTATTTGAATTCAGACGAAGCACTTTTTGGGGATCTTCAAAAAGGTTGGCTTACTAGAGAAAAGCAAAAAAAAGTTCCCATCAAATTCTTAGTCCAAGGTCTTTATAACGAACCACTTCTTGTAAAGGCAATTGATCCTGAGGGACGTGAGGTCTACGCGCAGTCTATCTCTTTTCTTTCTCCAGCCAAGGAAAGATCCGTAACGGAAGAATTTATTAAAGAAGAGATGACTTCTCTTGGCTCTACTGTTTATAAACTTGGGGACTGGGAATGTTTTTTACAAGAGGGGCTCTTTCTCAATCACCGAGAGATAAAAGAAATAAGAAAAGAGCTTGTTCAGAAAATGAATGAACTAAGAATTTCTCGTCCAAAAAGAGAAGTTCAGAAATATCATTTACGAGATCAAAATGGGGTTCAATCTTCATCTTCAAAACTCAATATTCTTCTTAGGTCAAAAGAGCAGGTTGAAGGTTTCATCAATAATTTAGCATTGTTTGAGAGAAACAAAGAATTTATTGGTTTTATCATTTTAGATTTTGAGTTCGGTAAAGATTACGCTTCGAGCGTAGATCTCATCAAAAGACATGGATTCAAAGTGGGTGTTGCTACCACGAGAATTTTGAAACCTTCTGAATATTATAACCTTAATACTCTCATTCGTTTAAATCCAGATGTAATACTTGCTCGAAACTTAGGCGCAATTCACTATATTCAATCGAAAAGCGAGATTAAACTGATTGGCGATTTTTCTCTTAATGTGACTAATTCGGAGTCTTTTGAATATCTTTTGGATAAGGGATTACAAACCATTAATCTATCCTATGATCTAAACCAATATCAACTTTTTGAATTAATAAATCAGACTCACCCTCAAGGGATCGAGGTGACCATTCATCAATATATGCCTGAATTCCATATGGAGCATTGTGTATTTGCTGCATTTTTATCAAAAGGTTCATCTTTTAAAGATTGTGGAAAACCCTGCGAAAAACATGATGTAAAACTTAAGGATCCTTATGGGAATATACATTTCCTAAAAGCGGATCATGAGTGTCGTAACACTTTTTTTAAAGGAACTCCTCAGTCAGCAGGATTCCTCGTTCGTGATTTGACAGAAAAAGGTGTAAGTACTTTCAGGTTAGAGGCCTTGAGTGAAACACCACATGAGTTGAATATTAAGATATCTAATTATCTTAAGTTATTGTCTGGCGAAGTTAGGCCAGAAGAATTGATGAAAAATTTGAAAGTTGTTGAAAGTTATGGTCTCGGTTTAGGCCAGTTAGATAAGATCGATAACTATAAAGATCGGAAAAAAGAGTCCCCTCGTTAGAAGGAGACTTAAATTAAGAAACTTTTTTCTGTGATGAAAGATTTGAGTGACCAAGAGATTGATGATTTGAGATATCAACTGATAGTTTAATCCCTTGAGTTTCACAAAATGATTTTAGCTCTTCAATTTGCTCCATCACACTGTGATCAATATACTCACAATGGGAAAGATCTAGTTTAACATTTTCCCTAGCAGCAGCATGATTCATAACTTCTTCTTTTAACTTAAGGAAGTTACTAAAAATCAAGGAACTCTCAACATTTACATAAGTGTCATGATCATCTGTGATAAGAGTAAACTTTGGTTTAAAGCTATCTTTAATTTTAAGTCCGAGATAAACCTCTACGGCATATTGTGCAATGGCCCCACAGAAAATACCTACTAGAAGGTCAAATGCTAATGTGATGACCATAGTGACAAGAAATCCTACGACGTTGTCTTTTCCTATTTCAAGTGCATGTTGAAAATGTTTAGGATTACCAAGTCTCCAACCAATCATCACAAGAATAGCAGCAAGAGCAGAAAGTGGGACTAGATTGAGAGCCTTTGGTAGAACAAGAACAGCGAGCATTATTAAGCTTGAATGAATAAAATTTGATTTCCAAGTTCTAGCTCCATAGGAAACATTAGCAGAACTTCTCACAATTTCTGCAATCATAGGTAGACCACCAATGAATCCACTCACGAGATTACATATTCCTTTAGACACAAGGTCTTTGTCGAAATCTGTTTTTCTCTTTAAGGGATCTATCTTATCAACTGCTGCCGCACTCAGTACTGTTTCAAGTGAGCCCACGAGAGCTAATGTAATAGCAGACTTCCAACCAAGTGAAGTCGACATGACAGAAAAATCAGGAAAGACAATCCACTGCCTAAGATCCGATGGTACATTAAGGAGTGTGGCACCGGTGAGTCCTAACTGATTTGCGGCTAGGGCTCCAAGAATAACACCTAAAAGTGGTCCAGGTATTTTCTTTAAAAGCGGATGATTAATTTTATTCCAGCCAATAAGAAAGGCGAGTGTCACAACACCGACTAAAAAAACAAGTGGTTGAAAATTTGTGAAAGAAAGCGGTATCTCTAAAAGGAGCATGATGGGATTTTTTGCAACAGGTGTATGTCCAATCAAAATATGCGTCTGCTTAGCAATAATAATAATTCCAATGGCGGCCATCATCCCGTGTATGACGGAGGCCGGGAAGGCAGACCCTTTTCTTCCAAATTTTAAAACTCCCATAATGATTTGAATTCCAGCGGCAACAACTGATGCGGCCAGCATGCCTTGAAATCCTAAATTCGTAACCGCCTCAAGTACGATCACAATTAAACCGGCAGCAGGACCATTGATCGTAACATGGGCGCCACCCATCCAGGATCCCAGAACGCCTCCAATGATGGCAGCGATAAGACCCGATGAGGCGGGTGCTCCAGAAGCGAGAGCTATACCAATGGATAAAGGAAGCGCTACGAGGGCGACAGAGAATCCAGATGAGAAATCTGCCTTAAAATCATTTTTCATAG
>CAMAYW010000019.1 GCA_945862475.1 Bacteriovorax stolpii | reverse complement strand
AGGGTGAGAGTGGTAAAAATGAGAAAAAAGCTTATCCGTTACAACGGGGCTTGCATTTTGCTGATAAAGTTTTAAAAGGCCTGAAATAAGATCCTCTGCTTCGGTTTCTCGAGCGGCGTATTCGTCAGCTTCAAATTCTTTTTTTCTAGATAGCCAAGATTCTATCGGAGTAAACCAAAAAGTATAAACTGGGATGGCCTTCATAAAAATAAGAAAAAGAACTGCAGGAGATAGCGCTCGAATGAAATGTCCTGAAAAAAACCAGTTTTGAACGGAAACTTGTCCCATAAACCAAAATCCGATAAATGATAAAAGAAGAGAGACAAGGAGAGATTTGGGGATATGTTTGAGTTTCATGTGACCAAGCTCATGGGCCAGGATTGCGAAAATCTCCTTGTGGCCCAAATCTTTCAGTAACGTATCAAAAAATACCACTCTCTTATTTTTACCTAGTCCAGTAAAGTAGGCATTCCCATGAGAGCTTCTTCTTGAGGCATCCATCACGAAAACTTCTTGTGCGTTAAAGCCCGCATTCTGCACAAGTCGGTTTATTCCTTCTTTTAATTCAATTGATTCAAGGGGGCTAAATTTATTGAAAAGAGGAGCAATAAAGGTAGGGTATATCCAGATGAGTAAAAATTGAAATCCTGTTAAAAGTCCGAAAGCAACGATCCACCATGATGTTCCAAGAGAAGTGAAAATGAGTAAAAGGGCATAGAGAAGAGGAATCCCTATCATAGCACCTAAGACCAATCCTTTGAGGCGATCGGTGATATAAAGTTTAGGTGTTGTTCTGTTAAATCCGAACTTCTCTTCGAGAAAAAAAGTCGAATATATTGACCAAGGCAGATTAATAATGGTCTGAATCAGAATAAAAAGAAGAAGAAACGAGAGCTCTTTCATAAGATCTGTAAACGGAGAAACAAGATAAAGTTTTTCTAAACCTCTAAAGGGAAACCAATAAAAAAATAAAATGGCATCCCACACAAGCTTCCATTGGCCTAGCTGTAATTTTGCGGACGCATATTGGATAGCTTTTTGATGATCATCCATCGAAATGATATTCTTAAATTCTTCAGGAACAATCGATCGGTTATCGTGAAGAGTAGTCAGCTGCCGTCGATAAAGGTATATTTCAAAGAGATGGTTGATAACAATCAAGCAAAGAAAAAGCACCTGAGTGTAGTAGCTGAAAAGGTTTTCCATAATGGTCCTAGTTAAAACATTTTATGCTCATAACGAACTAAGAAATTTTAGTTACGCCATCACTGATCAAGACAGTGGATTCACTTGGGTTATTGATCCCTATGATTCCTCTGTTTTCAAAGATTATATCCAAAAAAATGGATTAGTCTTGAAAGGAATTTTAAATACACATAGACATCATGATCATATACGTGGAAATTCTGGTCTTATTGAAGCCTTTGGTACTTCGGTACAAATCTTTCGTAACAACCAAACGATTGACCTCGGCCATCACCATTCAATCGAGGTCATGGATACTCCTGGACACACTAAAGATCATCAGGTCTTTATATGGAAAAAAGGACAAGGAACTGAATGCCTATTCTCTGGAGATTCTTTATTTAATGCAGGAGTAGGAAACTGTCATGGTGGTGGAGATGTCTCAGAGTTGTATGATTCCACTTGTTTACTAAAACAATTAGATGATTCGACTCTTCTATACCCTGGGCATGACTATCGATTAAAAAATTTAAGCTTCGCTCAGTCATTAGAGCCTGAAAATAAATTAATTGCAGAAAAGTTGAAAGAATTAGATGAGTATCAGTCTGAGCATTTACCGCCTGTAACTCTAAGAGAAGAAAAAATGGTGAATCCATTTTTAAGACTTCAGTCCAAAGAAATTAGACAAAAGGTATTAGTTGAGACTTTGGGTCTATCCGAAAACAATGTATCTGATAGAGAATTATTTAAGTATTTAAGACTCATGCGAGATCAATGGTAAAAAAGGAAGAATTATGGCGAAAGCAACAAAGAAAGTAGCAAAAAAGAAAGTTGTAGCAAAGAAGGTCACAAAAAAGGCTACAACCACTAAGAAAGTTGTTAAAAAAGTAACTAAAAAAGCTCC
The DNA here is from genome assembly GCA_945862475.1 of Bacteriovorax stolpii. Taxonomy (GTDB): domain Bacteria; phylum Bdellovibrionota; class Bacteriovoracia; order Bacteriovoracales; family Bacteriovoracaceae; genus Peredibacter. Next base: position 11,915 of record CAMAYW010000019.1, on the reverse strand, counting down.
AGCGAAAAGTAAGCCTGCACCGAAGAAGGTTTCTTCTAAGGTCACTAAACTTAAAGTAGGGGATTCGGCGCCTGACTTTACGCTTCTAGATCAGAATGGGAAATCAGTTTCCCTTCATGATTTTAAAGGTAAAAAAGTTGTGGTGTATTTTTATCCAAAGGCCATGACTCCGGGATGCACTGTTCAAGCATGTGAGATTAGAAATTCTGAATCTAAACTAAAGAGTGCTCATATTGTTGTTCTAGGAATCAGTGCAGATCCAGTTAAATCATTGAAAAAATTTGAAGAAAAAGAAAAGCTAAACTTCTCTCTTCTTTCTGATCCTGAAAAAAAAGTGATTCAATCATACGGTGCTTGGGGACTAAAAAAGTTCATGGGCCGAGAGTTCGAAGGGATTCTCAGACAGAGCTTTTTAATCGATAGTGAAGGCAAAATTGTTCAAATTATGGAGAAAGTAGATACCAAAACTCATCATGATGATATTTTAGGATTTTTCAAGAATCACTAATTGTTTCTTCTTTAAGAATATCCAGACGGATCTCCGTCTGGAGTCTTTCAATCAGTGCATGTAAATTTTCTTTCGCCTCAATTGGACATCTCACTTCGATATCTCGGTAGGACCCTTTTAGAGATTCGTCGGCGGTAGAGTAATAGCAAAGTCCCTCATTCGATTCGAAGGTAAAGTAGACGAAGAAAGCATCGTCTTTCGGGACTCGTAAGAGTACAAAGTGGAGTAGTTTTGTCTGTTGATAGGTCTGCGACATAGATTCCTTGACTAAGAAAGATAAGGAATTAAGATATAAGATAAGGAAAGTCAAAAAATTTAAGAAGTTATGTCACGGAGGACGCTTTGAAACATAGTTTGATACCTTTTGCGTCACTTTTAATCCTAAGCTCTTGTTCAGGTTTATCCCGATCGGATGGAGCTCTTGATGAATCATCTTCAAATTCGAAAACTGTTTCACGCACTCAGTATGATCAGCTTCTTTTAAAGTACGAAGAGTTATCAAAAAAATACGAGCAGCTTAAAGAAAAGCCTGCCTCTTCTGGTGAAGGCCTTGTGGATGAGCTACAGAATGGCCAGTCTGAAAACTTTGCTCAAACGGTTACGAATTCTGAAGCAGAGACAGTGAATCTTTTCCCAGAAAATCAAAAACCACAAGATGCGGTCGCGATTAAAGTTCCAGAGGATGTTAACTCTCAGTTAAGTTTATTTCGTCGAGGTCTAGCTTTAAAATCGTCTAACCAAAGTGAAGCGACAAAAATTTTTCAACAACTTGAAACTCATGGCATAGCTCCTGTTAAAGTCAGAGCTAAATACCAAATAGGCTCTATGCTTCTTGAAAAGGGTCAATACGATTTAGCGCTCCAAGTTTTTGAAGATATCATCAATAAGCATTCTGAATCGGGTATCGTCTTAGATGCTCTTCAAGGAGCAGTTGTAGCGTCTGATAAACTTGGTGTTTTGAATAAAAAAGAACAATATTCGTCCATGCTGAATGATGTGTTTGGATCTGGACAGGGGATCTAGTGAGGAAAGAGACTAAGATTCTAATCTTTTTAACTTTATTATTGGCCAATACCACAAGGGTTATTGCTCAATCTGAAGTGAGTGACAAGGATCTTCAAAAACTCTTGGAAGAAGAGGCAGCTACTTCAAACGAAGTTTCAGAAGTCTCGGAAGTTTCGGAAACTCCCTCATCGGCAGCGCCATCGGAAGAGGCTCCATCAAAATCTTCGGCAGTAGAAACGAATGAAGGTGAACCGATTTCGGAGTCACCATCGTCTGAAACAGTCGATCTTAGTAGTTTAGAGTCTAATGAGACTGAATCAGTTAGTGAAACTATTGAAGCATCTGATGAAGCATCAACTGAAACAAAAGTCGAAGACACTCCTTCAGATGTCGTTTTTGGTGATAAAGAAGAGGGGAAATTCGTACCCTCAAAGTCTGGAGATGATCTAGAGTCAATAAAAGCAGATATTGGTCAAGAGGGAGCTCCTACAGAGACGGCTAAAAAAGATGAGACCCCACAAATACCAACTGTCGTAACTGAAAAAAAATCAGAAGAACCTGCGGTCTTTGATGTCGGTAGGGAGGAGAGAGAACTTCTTTCGATGGCCCAAAATATTCAAGGGCAAATTACTGATCCGGAGTGGAACGAGGTCGCAACGGCGACGAAAGTTGATACTTATACTGTCGTAAAAGATGATTGGCTTTTTAAAATCTCGAAAAGAATTTTTGGTTCTGGTTACTACTACCCAAAGATTTGGTCACTAAACTCCTTTATTACAAATCCTCATTTTATTGAGCCAGGAATGGTATTGTCATTTACCACAGGGAGTTCTTCTCAAGCTCCAGAAGTGAAGTTGGGTGCATTCACGCAAGATGAATTAGGTGCTGCTCCAGGATCAATTGGAAATTCGAATCCATCAGATCTATCAAATTTTGGAGAGGGAAGTCGGCCTGAGTGGTTAGATGAAAAAAAGAAACTTGAAAATCAAGGAATCTACTTTCAATACGCTTCAGAAGAAACAATGGATGATCTCATGCAGGCGGGTGAGCAGGCCTTGAATAGAGAGTATGAAAGTTACGAGCCACCAAAAACTGACTTCGATATCATTCTTCCAAATCAATACGACTCCCTTGGGTTTGATAAAGACTCAAGAATTCTTTATTCCTTTAAAGAAGGCTTTTATCTAAGGACTTTTTTATCTACGAATATTGTTCAAGATTTCGGTTCAATTACAAATGGTCCAGATGAGAACATCTTTTTTACGAAATTAGATACTGCCTATGTAGAATTTGACGATACTCTTAACGTCCTTCCTGGTGATAAATACTCAGTTTATTCCTCTGGGGGAAAAGTTAAACATGAAAATTCTGACAGAGAGGGATACAAATACTCTATCGTTGGACATATTAAAGTCATAAAAAAAATTCGAAACAAGTGGGAAGTTGAGTTTATTGAAGTTTCAGGAACTCCACAGCGCGGAGACCGAATAACTGCCTATACTCCTAAAATTGAAAGAATTACGAGAACCTATAATTCTCGTTTGATTGAAGCTGGAATTCTTGCCGCATATGAGCCAGGGAAGAGACTCTTAAGTTTCGGAGATGTCCTTTATCTTGATCGAGGTCGTGCTGATGGAGTTGAGATGGGTAATGTCTTTGAAATATATGGTTTCAAAGATAGGGCCTTAGCAAAAAACATCACAGATCAGCCAACTTATAAAATTGGTGAAGTTACTGTTATTACCTTAACAGATAATTTTGCAACGGCACTCGTTTCGAAATCGATAAAAGATTTTTATGTTGGTGAAATTGCACTTACGAAAACAAAAGAAAGTTATCTTCGCGAACAAAATGCTAAGTTGGCAAAACCTTCAGAGCAAAAAGAATTGGTTGGCGGCAAAGCTCTTGAGGAGCTTGATGTTGAGCTCAATTTAGAAAATCTCAATGATGATCTTCTTAAACAAGCTGACAAAATTCAACTTACTGAAGACGAACTTGCAGAGCTAGAAAGGCAAGAACGTGAAAAATCTGTCATACGAGAATCTGAGAAAGATCTCAAGGCTTTGGAAAGATTAGAAAATGAAATCGAACAAGCTGAAACCATTCTCAATGATGCTAAATTAGATGAAGACAAGCTTCTTGAGCAACAGAATCTAAATGATATAGAAAAGAAAAATCAGGGCATTGATCAAGATTCTCTAGATGAAATCGAGGAAAACTTAGGTAAGCGTTATATCGATGAGGATATTAATTCTAAAGATAACCCATTTGGTCTTACTGAGTTTGACGTTGAGGAAATTGACGAGTTATTAAATACTGAGAAAAAAGAATAATTTTCTCGTTCTAATACTTAGGGAAATCTGGCCAAAAACCTTTAGTTTGGTTAATCTCTTTTGTACGCACCCTTAGCTCAGCTGGATAGAGTAGTTGGCTTCGAACCAATTGGTCGGGAGTTCGAATCTCTCAGGGTGCGCCACTTCTAACCATTCGCTACGTAATACGAAATAAATAAACTATCTGAAATTACCTTGCCAGTATGAATGGCATGCAGCCCATTCTATGCAAAAAGTTCTGAGGTCCACTACTCGATCATTAAAATATTCACTAAGATTCGTGCGTAAATCATAAAAAATGCCCTTGAGGTTTACCTAACCCCAAGAGCAGAATCTTATTTTTAAAGAGGCATTAAAACTGAGCTGATAATATGAATAATTCCATTCTTCACTAGAACAGATCCTTCAACTCTTGAGTTGTTCACATAAACGTAAGAGACTTTTCCAACATATTTTTCTTTAACTCGCACTGATTGGCCTTGAACTGTTTGAATGCTTCCTCTTGAAAGGAGTTCATCCGCCGAATATTCACCTGCGATTACATGATAAGTGAGAATCTTTGTGAGAAGAGGAATGTTATTCAACAGGGCCTCAATCGTTCCTGCTGGTAGTTTTGCAAAAGCAGAATCGCTTGGAGCAAACACAGTGAAGGGACCAGGGCTTTTTAAGGTTTCTACAAGATTCGCTGCCGTAACAGCCGTGACAAGTGTTTCAAAATTACCAGCACCAACCGCCGTGTCTACAATATCTGTAGGTAATCGAGTCTGTGCAATAGCTGTGGTCATAAAAATGGTCATGAAGAGACTAAAAATTGTTTTCAAGAGAACTCCCTTTTTTGAAGTTAAATGACTGACAACTTTTACATCGAATGCGTATCGTTAGGGAGACTTAATTCTTTCTTAATATACCGATTTAGACTCTATTTTGATGAGCTCAATAAGCATTTCATTTCGTCGTAAAAACGGTAGGGTCCATGGTGGATTGTATCCAGCAAACATCGGCAGTGAATTAAATTGGTATTCCTTGAAGCTTTTCATCCAATCAGTCAGTTCTTGTGCCTTCTTTGCATTGATAGATTCATTCCAAAATCCAGAAAAAGTTAAGGCTGCGATGATTTTCCCATCAATCTTTTCAATTTTAATCCTATCATCAGTTGGAGCAGGAAGCGTATCAAGGGTGTATTTTGTGGGCATACTAAACGTCATCGTCCATGTTTTATTTTGATTGGGAGAAATAACAACTGGAGCAGTCATGGAGATTTTTTCGTTTTGAGGCGACTGCACAACAGGAGCAGTCATCGCAATCTTTTGCTGCGATTTATTTTTTCCAAAAATGTATCCTGCTAAAATACGAAAGCCTTTACTCTGAGCGTCTTTAAAACTACCAGTAATAGTTGTCTTCGCGATAATATAACTATCGTATTGTCGAATCTCTTTGTTGCCATCTTTGGCGAGGATCTTGTAATTCGGTTGCTCCTCGCTACCTACTCCAAATAATGAGCAACCAGCAGCGAGTAGTCCCATAAGTGTTCCAAGAATTAATGTTGAGAATAATTTTTTCATATCACTTTGGACTATATCTTAATAACACAATAATGATCAACATTTCATTGCATTAAACGAGTGATTAATACAGCGCTTATCCAGTCCTCTCTTGAAATTGTTATCATGCCTCCGTTTGTTTGTACTTTTTCTAACCAAAAGAACAAAGGATTTTATGAAAACATTAGTCATTTTATTTTTATTATTTATTTCAGCATATTCTCAAGCACAGTTGACCAATGAATCGGAGGCGGGAGTCACTTCAGCAAATGGAAATACAAAAACTCAATCTTACATCGTAAAACAAGGGAATGATTATAAATGGAATATGAACGTCTTGAGTTTTAAACTTAGATATTTAAACGCCAGAGCGGCTGGAGTCGAAACGGCACGCTATCTTATGAGTGGACTACGTTATGAGAGGCAATTAAGACCTCAGTTTGGATTGTTTGTTGGAGAAACTTTTGAGAGTGATAAATTCGTTAACATTGAAAAACGACTGATAAATGATGCCGGTGGAAAATATAAATTCATCGAAACTCAGGATACTAAGATCATTTCAGAATTGGGCTATCGTTATATGCATGAAAACCGTTACGATGGATCTAGTGCCTTTAGTCATTATGGCCGTCTTTATGCTGATTGGGAGCAGGAATGGAATTCAAATGTTTCAACTAAATATTGGGTGGAATATCTTCCAAATCTTTCTCAACAAAAGGATTGGCAATTAAATACAGAACTGTCTGTCTCCGCAGTCATGAATCGAATTCTTTCGCTCAAGTCGGGTGTTCTCATTCGGCATGATCAACTTCCGGCAAATGGAATTCAATTCAAAACTGATACTTTGTTTACAACAGCTTTAGTCGCGAAATTTTGATTTCCCAAAAAAAGGAGCATTTTATGTTTAAGGAATTTCTAGATTTTTTAAAACAATATGGTGTACTGGGTCTTGCGATTGCCGTGATCATTGGAGGCAAATTGAATCTTCTTATCACTAGCTTTGTAAATGATTTATTGGGCCCACTTATTTTTCTTCCGGTATTAAAAGCAGCGGGAGTGGAGAACATTTCTGATTTATCCTACAATGGCGTCCTATATGGGAAAGTTATTACGTCTTTAATTGATTTTATTATCGTAGCGCTCATTGTGTTTATGTTTGCTAAAAAAATTATGAGGGAGCAGGTCGTTGCTAAAAAATGAATCAGTCTCTTTTATCTCTTCCTAAGGCGTTCCAAAATATAGGAAGAGTATCATAAGAAATTGATCCCACAAGTAAACCAATAAAAAGCCCAGGGAAGCCAAGTCTCAGGGCCCCTCCAAGAACGCACACAAAGGCTACGATAGGTGGTATTTTACTTTCTCCAAATGTAGTGAGCCAAGGCCTTAAAATATTGTCTACAATTCCTGTAAATAAACCAATCACACCAAGTACAATAGCTGTAGTATTTTGATCTTTAAGAAGTGCAATAATTGAAAAGGCGAAAGCAACCGGTGCAGCACCGATGACTGGTATAAATGAGAGGATTAAGGTGATAAAAAAGACGATGAAAAAATCTCCCTGACGAAGTATGCTTACTGTCGAAGCTACGATAATCGACTGAGTTCCGCCTGTAATTATATTTGATAGGTAGACTTGTCTTGAATTTTTAATAAAAATATTTACGAGTAATTCCATTTCTGCATTTGAAAAGCTGAAAAGTTTTTGGAAAAAAATTTTTATAAGATGTGAATGAGTTAAAAAAGAATAAGTGCAAAGTATCATCACTACGAGCATTATTGTAAGCGTTGGAAGAGTCGTAATCAGCTTTTGAAAAAATCCTAAAAAGTAATTTATAATAATCTCTAAATACTCATGTATTTTTTTACTATTCAAAAAATCTATATTGTGTCGCTTAGAATATTTTTGAACAATGACGACAACATCTTCCCTGATATCTGTGACCATCCCTTTGACTCCCTGGTCTTGAATATCTTTCGACTTTGATAATGATTCAAGCTTGTTAGTTACAGCCGATGAGCCTTTTATAAGAAAAAACGAAAGGGGAATATTTATGATGAGGGCAAAGAGTGTCGTTAATAAAACAGCTGCGATTCTTCTTCCCATTCCCTTAGATAAAAGTAATGAATAAAGAGGTTGCAGGGTAAGGGAGAACGAAGCTGCAAAAATAATAGGAATCCAAAAGGGGAGTGCCAACGCGACAAGTGCACCAACTAAAAGGATCACGTAAATTAATTGAATGCCTATCTTACGTCCAATCATCTTGTTTGAAAGTGTGAATTGGATTCAACGAGTGAGCAAGTCGCAGTATTTCGTAACGTTTTTTTTGATTTAGAATTAGTAATCGTTATCGTTGGCAAAAGGAGTTGAATAAGCTACTTTATTTAATCAGTTAATCCATATTTAATTGGAGTCTTTGTGAGAGTTATTTTATTCGTTTCTTTTATGTCTTTGTCTTCCTATGCTCAGTTACCTAAAATGCCAAGTCTTCCTGGAATCCAAGAGCTTTCAAAGCAAGTTCTTGAGGCATGTAAAGAAGATAAGTCTAAGATTACCGGTTGCGAGAGCTATACAGAAATCCCAAAGTTAAAAGCTTGCCTAATGGCCAATGAAGCAAAGCTATCGCCAAAGTGTAAAGCTTCGCTAAAGATTGTGAAATAAATATTTCATTCTAAGTTTAGGAGGTTAGAGATAACTTCCTGAACATTTCTCAGCCATGTCATCCTTAATCGCTCTCGCTCGAAAGGAGCGCTTAATACCCGTCAAAATACCTATGACGAGAGGGGCCCCAATTAGAATGTTGTTTTTAGTAAAATTAGTCATGACTCCTGTTAGTAGAAAACCAATTAGTCCAAACCCCAAAATTCTTTCTAGGATTCCATCAAATTCAAAGTAGGGCTCAATCCTTGCCTAGCAATGACCGCAAAGCTTAGCTTGTTTAGGGATTTTAAATTGGCAAAGACCACATTTCATATATACTCCGATGCTGAACCTGATCATCCTGGTCAGGTCTTGGTCATTTTTTATACTTTTTATCTCTCTATAATTTTATCTCTGATCTCATTATAATGCTTATTAAAATCATCAAAGGGAATTTAATGCTTACGATAGGTATTATTGGTTTACTGGTTTTAGTTATTTTTATCTTCATGATCATCAAAATCTACAACAACCTTGTGACTTTAAGGCAGCAGCAGAAAAATGCTTTCTCTCAAATTGATGTTCAATTAACAAGAAGGTATGAACTCATCCCCAATCTTGTAGAGGTCGCTAAAAAATATATGGCCCACGAACAAGAGACATTAGAGAAAGTTATCCAGGCAAGAAATCAAGCCTATAATGCTAAAAAGAATGTGGGTCAGGATCCATCCAATTCAGAAGCGATGTCTAAGCTTATAGCTGCAGAAGGTGCAGTTAAGTCGCAACTCGGTTCATTCCTTGCAATCTCTGAGAGCTATCCTGAGTTAAGATCAAATACTAATATGAATACGCTAATGGAAGAACTCTCTAGCACTGAGAATAAAGTATCTTTTGCTAGACAAGCCTACAATGATGCAACTACGGAGTATAATACGGCACGCGAACTATTTCCTTCGAGTGTGATTGCAGGAATGTTCAACTTTGCTCCTGCGATGCTTTATGAAGTGGAAGACCAAAAAGTCAGATCTGGGGTAAAGGTTAAATTCGATTAATGAATTTTTTCAAAGAGCAGCAGATTGCAAGAGAAAGGCTCTCTAAATTTAGAAGACTCTTTCTTTTAACAGTTCTTATTACCGCCTATGGAACAGCTTTTGTATTTGATACTTATGTGATCATACAAGAGGATCCTGAATCTTTTAGCTTATTTGGTCATCTCAATCAGCCTTTTTTTTGGCTTATCTTATCTAGTGTGCTTTTTTTTATTTTTGGGATGTCTTTTTTTAAAAGACTTCAGATGCGGGCCGGAGGAGCCTACATCGCCAAAAAGGCCGGAGGAAAAGAAATTCCAATTGGATCAAAAGATATAAAACATATTCGGTTAAAAAATGTCGTTGAAGAGATGAGCATTGCCTCTGGCATTATTCCCCCCCGAATTTTTATCCTAGAAAATGAATTGGACATAAATGCATTCGCTGCTGGATTTACAATTAATGATGCTGTTATTGGAGTTTCTGCTGGCTGTTTGCAGAAATTAACGAGAGATGAACTTCAGGGTGTTATTGCGCATGAAATAGGTCATATCATAAATGGAGATATGAGACTTAATCTTGAATTAATAGGATATCTCTTTGGATTGAGTGGAGTTGCGGACTTAGGAAGAATAATCCTAAGAGGAGGTTCTAACTCTCGAAGTAAAGGCCGCGGCGGTCATGTGGGCGGGTTATTCATCTATATAATAGGTCTTGTGGGATTCTTATTAGGCCACATATTAAAACAAGCGATTTCAAGAGGTCAGGAGTTTGCCGCTGATGCAAAGGCAGTTCAACTGACAAGAAACCCTGAAGGAATCGGTGGAGCTTTAAAAAAGATTTTTGTGAAAGAAAATTCTTTTGTGATAAATGCAGTTCAGGGCGAGGAATTCTCTCATCTTTGGTTTCATTGGCCTAAATCAAAAATTTTCTCATCTCATCCTCCACTTGAAGATAGGATAGGAAAGATATTACCTCGCTTTGATGTATCAAATTTTGTTTTAAAAGAAAAAAAGGATCTTCAAGTAAAAGTGGAAGGTGATTTATCAGATGAGATAACAAAGTCCTTCGCCTCAGTAAGTAATGAAAATAAAGAAGTTTATGAAGAAGTAAACGTCGCTAGAGAAGATCTTGAACTTAGAGTGCACAAATTTTTTGACATAATTTCTTCTCATTCAAAAATCTCAACCGAAATGGACTCGAATTTTGTAAAAGAAATGGATCTCCTTTTAAGTGAGCTACGGCTTCTAGAGCAAAGTGAAATTATTAAATTATTAAACAGGTTTAAAGACACTATCGCAGCAGATAAGAATATTATACCAAGAGAAATCTTGTGTTTCATTCTTTTCAAAGAGACACTTTTAATCAGAAAAAAAATTCCTTTCTCTGGTCTGGGATTAACGAAGGCTAGGAATGATATTTTTATTGTATTCTCCTTCCTTGCGCAGATTTCAAGCTTAAATAAAGTTGATCAGGAAGAATGTTTTAAAAAATCTATTCAATTAGTTTATGGGAAAATTCATGCAGAAATGCCTTCAAAATTCAGAACGAATGATCTCATAAAGTCGTTAGAAGCTTGCCAAGGACTTGTGCCACTCGCAAAAGAAAAACTCTTGATGGCATCTATTTCTATTATTGATCAGCAGAAAGATTCATCATTTAATAAAGAAGTTTTTAAAAAAGTGCTGGCCCAAATGCTTGGTGTCCCAGTTAATTTTATGCACTCTTCTTAGATGCTTTTTTGATCATATAAAGATGAAAAAATAAAGCGATTATCCATTTTACCCAAATCGCAGTCGCTCCATGGGAGTAGGCATAAATGCCTGTCGTGACAGAGGTAAAGACACCAAGTTGATGAAGCTGTATACGACTGGGAACAATGATGGAAATAAGAAAGGCAACTGTCGATACCCATCCAATCATTTCAATATAAATATTTGTCATATCCTCTATCATAAACAAGAAATGATATGATTCACATGATTTTTTAATTCTAACCTAATTTAAGAAGTTGTTTTTGGTTTGCTTTTAGTGGGAGAGTGAAATGAAATGAGCTACCTTCACCAAGGGTGCTTACAACCCATATCTTTCCTCCGAGAGATTCAACAAGTCCTTTTGCGATGGCGAGCCCAAGTCCAGTGCCAATATGTTCTGAGTCCTTTTCCTGCCAAAATTTTTCGAAGACACGGGATAATTTCTCTTTTGCAATTCCTTTTCCATTATCTGTTACTGATATCTCCGCCATTTCTCCAGATTTGACCGCGTCTATTATAATCTTACCTCCCGTCGAACTAAACTTAATGGCGTTACTAACGAGATTTGAGAGGATTTGAATCGTTCTTACCTCATCAGCAAAGATTTCAGTGCACTCCTTAGATATCTGGCTCGATATAAGTATGTCTTTTGCCTCAGCAGTGGCCATGTAGATTCCAATGACTTCATCAGTGATATTCGACAATGAAATTAATTTCGGTACACAATGTAGCGCCTGGGATTCTAAACGTGTCACATCAAGCAGATCGGAGACAAGTTTATTCATTCGCTGAATAGAAGGATCAAACCCTTTAATAAGAGAGAAGACTTTTTCAGAGGAGGGTTCTTTTGAAAGTAACTTTTGAATCAGATGCGAACTTAATGACATACTTGTTAATGGATTTTTTAATTCATGAGAAATAATCCCTAGCATTTCATCGCGAGACTTTATTGCTTGTTCTGCAATTTCTTTAGCATGAGAAGCCTCGACTCTTGCCTTGTCTGCAATCACTTTTGCTTTATCTGCTTCACTTTTTTCGATCGTGAATTCTTCAATTATTTTTTGAGCAAAGAAAAATAGATATGATTGAGAGAGTCCCAAAATCAACG
>CAMAYW010000018.1 GCA_945862475.1 Bacteriovorax stolpii | reverse complement strand
GAGATGATAACAATATTTGCGTTAATATCGGCGTTAATGACAGCACCCTCTGAAATAATCAGTGTGTCATTTGAAAAAATACTTCCATTGACGTATCCAGCGATACGGACTGTACCGCTGAATGAAAGGTTTCCTTCAAATTTGCATCCCTCTTCGATGATGGCGCAAATATCATTTTTCTTTGCCAAATTGCCGCTCCGATGGCGATTATTTCATGAGATAAGAAAATATATCATTAAATTCAGCTTCGTTGCTAAATTTGATAGTAATTTCTCCAGCTCCATTCTTTTTTGGCTTCACATCAAAGTGGTAGCCTGTTTTTTGTTCTAGTTTATTTTTTAGTTGGCCATATTGCTCAGCTATAAATTTATTATTGCTTGAGACAGGTTTTACTATTTTTTTAGACTTTTTAGCCAAGTCTTCAAGCTCTCGAACTGATAGGCCGTTGGCGATCACTTCATTGGCCAATCGCTTAACGACTTCATCATCACTCATACCACCAAGAATTTTGGCATGGCCAAATGACAAGAGATCTTTTTGAAGGGATACGATCACTTCTTTAGGAAGTTTTAAAATTCTAAGGAAGTTCGCAATAGTTGAGCGCTCTTTCCCAATTTTTTTCGCTACTTCTTCTTGAGTAAGTTTAAATTCGTTCATGAGCTGGAAATAAGCAAGAGCTTCCTCAACGCAATTCAAGTCTGAACGCTGGACGTTTTCAATGATCGACATCACAAGGACATCTTTTTTAGTCGCGCGCTTGATGATCACCGGCACTTTATTGAGGCCAGCAAGTTTTGAGGCACGGTATCTGCGCTCTCCCGCCACGATCTCGAATTTCCCTTCTTTTTCCACAACGATTATTGGTTGGATAATTCCATTTTCTTTAATCGAATCAGAAAGCTCAATTAGGTCTTTCTCTTTAAAGATTTTTCTTGGTTGATCTCTGTTAACTTCAATCTTTTCCAAATCAACTAACAAAGGTTGATTATCAATCTGAACTTCTCTTTTTGGTTCTATAGGGGCATTTCTTTCAGGAGCATCTCCAAAGACACCAGGACTGTTTCCTAGAAGTGCTGCCATACCTCTGCCAAGTTGTGGTTTATTTTTTTGCATAATGATTACTCCTATGGCTGAACTTGATAATCTTCAAATTTAGGGATCTGACTTAAAGGCATTTTTACCTGTGGCGAATCTGGTCTTTTTTCAGACTTTAAAATAATTTCTCTCGCCAATGATAGATATGCTTCACTTCCCTTTGAAGTTATATCGTAAAGAATGATGGGCTTACCGAATGATGTACATTCAGAGAGCTTAACATTTCTAGGAATGATTGATTTTAGTATGTCGTCCTTGAAGTGGGTCATGAGATCATTCGCCACAAGTTTACATAGATTATTTCTCGAATCATACATCGTTAAGAGAATACCCTCGAGAGTCAGCTTTGGATTGAGAGAAGCCCTAATAAGACGGACAGTATTTAGGAGTTGAGATAACCCTTCCATTGCTAAATATTCTGTCTGCATCGGAACCAAGTAAGAGTGAGCTGCGGTAAATGCGTTCACCGTTAATAAGTTCAATGAAGGTGCACAATCAATAATAATGTAGTCATATTTATTTTGAATTGCCTCAAGTGCAACTTTTAATTTTGATTCACGAGCAAACATATGAACCAATTCGAGCTCGGCCCCAACTAGATCATTGTTAGATGGACACAAATCTAAAAGCGGAAGCTCCGTCTTATAGATACAGTTTTCAAAATTTTCTTCATTAATGAGTGCGTGGTAAACATTCGACTTAGCGAAGGTTTCTTTTTCAATCCCGAGGCAAGAACTAGCGTTCCCCTGTGGATCCAAATCAATAAGAAGTGTTCTTTTTTCTGCCGCGGCGAGGCAAGCACTTAAATTCACAGAAGTAGTTGTCTTTCCTACTCCACCTTTTTGATTTGCGATTGCAATGATTTTAGCCATTTAGATCCTCGCGATGAGTGTTTTGAGAGCTCTATTTTTAAAGAAAATCTGAGAGTTTGACAAGTGAATTAGCTGTTCCACGTGGAACATTTACAGACTGAAAGGAAACCAAAAATCGCTGCTGCGTTCCAGGCACGCTAATTTCTTGATTTTCCAGTAACTTCCAGTCTTTTTGAAGCTTTGGTAAATCTTTTCCTTCTAACTCCATAAAGTTAGGCCCCTTATAAAGGAAGACCGAAAGATCACTCACGGTATGATGAATGGCAGGCAAGTAATCCATTGCTGTTCCCACCGCCTTAAATGTGATAGTGGCTGGTCGATCAAAGAGAAAATCTTCTAGACGTGAGTGAACGAGTTTCACATTTTTTAATCCCAACTCTTCAGCGATCAGAGTTACAGCATCTGCTTTTTTTCTCTTGCTCTCTACCCCAACAAATCGAACATCAGGGAGAAGCTTCGCCAAGGGAAGAATCGGAAAACCACCACCAAACCCAACATCTACAACAACCCCTTTTTTTTGAACATGGGACTGAAAGAGCTTAGACTGGAGATAGGGATGAATAGAATCAAGAATCTGCTTATGATAAAATTCATCAGGATCTAAAATATTCGTTAGATTCAATCCAGCTAGTTTTGTTTTTAAAACATGAAGATATTTTATTGAAAAATCCAGCATTACAGGGCCCTTGAAGCAACAACTGCCAAAGTTGCAGGTCGTATTCCATCAATGAGCTTCAATTGCCCAAATGTTTCAGGTCGTATGCGAGTAATTCTCTGCTTGCACTCAAATGATATATTCCCCGAGGCGACAATCGCCTCCCAGTCTATCCTCGTCCCATCCATTTTCTTTAGCTTTTCTTGTTGATCACTGGATCTCTTAATATAGCCGTCATATTTTTTAGATACGGCCACAGCACGAACAAGGTCATAGTCGATGCGTATTCCATAGTGAGAAAGTATCTTTTCAAGGGTCGTTATAGGATTTAACCACGCCTGTTTTAATAATTCCGAAACACTCATTCTCTTAATTAGTTTTTGAAGCTCACCTTCTCCCGAAAACTCTACCAATAGCTCTGATTTCTCAGAGATCATTGTGTTGTCACAAAAATCAGAAAGAATCTCATGGTTTTCACAGAATCTTTCAAGATACTGATCAAGACTTAAATTAAGGAGAAACTTCGCTCTGTAAGGGAACATTCTTAATAATGTGTTATCTTCTCTTAGATAAAGTCTATTTTCGGACCTTGCAGTAAATAATCTGTAGGGCTCATCCCTTGTATTTGAGGTGAGGTCCTCGATCATGACACCAATATAGGACTCGTGCCTACTCAAGATTAGTGGATCTAGGCACAAAGTATTAAGGGCAGCGTTTGCACCAGCAATTAAACCCTGGCCCGCGGCTTCTTCATAGCCCGATGTCCCGTTTACTTGTCCCGCAAAGTATAAACCAGAAACAATCTGGTGCTCCAGGGTCAACCCTAGCTCGGTTGTATCCACCACGTCGTATTCCACTGCATATCCATAAACCAGAATTTCAGAAATCTCTAGGCCTTCAATGGATTGCACGTACTCTTTTTGAACATCTTTTGGGAGAGATGAGGAGATACCAGACGGATAGACGGTATTGAGCTCTAGCCCCTCTGGTTCAATAAAGACGTGGTGAACGCTTTTTTCAGGATATCTAAAAGCCTTATCTTCAATGGAGGGACAATATCGAGCCCCGGTTCCCTTAATTTGTCCATTAAACATCGGGCTGCGCTCTTTATTTGAGCGAATAATCTCCATCGTGTTTTGATTTGTCCTCGCAAGATAGCAGGAAACCTGATTAGAAAAGCGATGAAATGGATTATGAAGACAGTGAAAGTTTCTAACTGCTGAGTCTGAAGGCTGCTCTTCAAGTTTTGAGTAATCAATAGTCGCCTTATCAAGCCTGGGCGGTGTACCGGTCTTGAATCTCTGGGACTGCGTCTTGATCTGGGAGAATATTTCGCCAAGGCTACCGGAGCGATCACACCCAACTCTTCCCCCAGCAGTGGACTCGCTCCCTGTGTGAAGCTTACCGTTCAGGAATGTTCCCACGGTCATAATTACTTTTTTCGAAAAGTACTTATTCTCACCAGTCACTTCAAAAAGGTCATTCTTGGAAATCGACAAAACCTTTTCTCTTATGACGGTAATATTGGGAATCAAGGAAATTAAATTCTCAGCTTCAACTGAATACTTTTCTTTATCAATCTGAACTCGCGAAGACTGAACAGCAAACCCTTTTGAGTCATTGAGTGTGCGAAACTGAATCCCGGCTTTATCGGCCAGAAAACCCATGGCGCCACCGAGGGCATCTATCTCCCTTACAACTTGACCCTTACCAACGCCGCCAACAGAAGGATTACAAGGAGCGGATCCAAGCGGAATCCCAGGCATCGTAACAATTCCCACCTCAAGCTGGAACTGACTTGCTATAAATGCAGCCTCTACGCCAGCATGGCCACCACCAACAACCAAAATGTCGAAGATCTTCATGTGTTAATCCTAAATTGTTCCACGTGGAACAATTCTATTTTCCAATACAAAAGTTTGAAAAAATAGAATTCAAAACTTGATCCGGCGAAACTATACCCAGTATTTCTGAAAGACAAGAACCCAAGGTATTTAATTCATGGGACAAAATGGCGACATCTGACTCAGAAGTTGCAAGTGATTGATATCTGGAAAGAACGATACCCGCTTGTAAAATCAGACTCTTATGTCTTTCCAATAAAATTGGTTTATCGGCGATGCTGTATAAGTATTTTTTATTTACCAGTGCTTTTAATTCTAACTCCCATGCTCGAGAAACTTCTAAGAGATTAATCGCCCCTATAGAACCAAGATAAGGATAAATTGAAATCAATCTCTCTCTGGCAGCCTCAAACCCAGGAAGATCATTATGGGTAAATATGATTAAATCAAAATTGTTTTGTAGAAGATTATGAAGACCATCGTCAATTTCAAGAGGATTAACAAGAAGGATTTTAAAAAACCCGCTATGAAGCTTAGATTTGCTGCGCTTAATTCCCTCCGCTTCAATATCATCAAGCGAATCCCTAATTCCAGCTGTATCAACTAATTTGTATTTAACACCTTCAATTTCATAATATTCGGATAAGAAGTCCCGAGTAGTACCTGCGCGTGAAGAAACAATCGCCCTCTCCTCAGAGAGAAGAAAATTAAAAAGGGAACTCTTTCCCGAATTTGGTAAACCTGCAAGTACGATTTCCGGCTGTATAAGGTTTGGTCCCATAGGACCAACTCTTTTAACCAGAGATGAAAATTTATCAGTAAATTGCTGGAGACTTTTAAGATAGTAGTCTTTCGCTGCCTCTTCGCCGATGTCGTCAGAAAAATCTATGGATAACTCTAAAGAAGATTTATGAACAAGAAAAAGGTCATAAAGCTCTAGATAATATTCGTGAAGGTTTCCGCTCAAAAGCGAGAGTCCTTGATCAAGAGCATAGGTGGATTGAGCGTTTAAAAAGAGATCTAGGCCCTCAACCTGAGAAAGATCGAGTTTTTTGTTTTTCAGCGCTCTATAGGTAAACTCTCCTGCTCCAGCAGAGCGGCAGTCAGCATAGCTCTGAAAAAGACCTAAAATCCTCTCCACGTTAAGCACATTCCCGTGAACAGAAAGTTCAAGGATATTTTCACCATTATAACTTTTTGGCGCCTCAAAATAGGTCAAACAAACATCATCAATAAATTGCCCCTGTAGGACCAATGAAGTGTAATAAACTTTTCTTGGTTCTATAGGACCAGTAAGGTCTTTTGTAAAAAAGTCTTTAAATTGATGGAGGGATTTGAAACCAGATATTCGGATGACCGCCATCGCCGCATTGGTATTGGTACCTGTGCTACAAGCAATGATCGGCCCATCCGAATAAAGAAACTTCATACAACAACAGGTGCACTACTCGACTTAGAATTAAACACTAAAGTTTGCTGAATAATTCCAAACAAAGTTGAAACAAAAATATAAAGAGATAAACCAGAAGGAAGATCCTTCATAATGAAACCAAAAATAAGTGGCATGAAAGTCATGACTTTTTTCTGAACAGGATCTGTGATCGTATTCGGAGTCATTTTTTGCTGGAGAAACATCGCTATTGTCATAAGAACCGGAAGCACATAGTAGGGATCTTTATTTGAAAGATCGCCAATCCAGAGAACAAAAGGAGCACCTACAAGTTCAACGGCAGAGTGAAGTACTTTATAAAAAGCAAAGAAGACTGGCATCTGTAAAAGAAGCGGAAGACACCCACCAAGTGGATTAGCACCGGATTTTTTGAATAAATCCATACTCTCTTTTTGCATTCTTTGAGGATCATCTTTAAATTTTTCACGAATCTTTGTGAGCTCAGGTTGAATAACCTGAAGCTTTTTCATTGAAACAAAAGATTTATACTGTAAAGGAAAGGTAATAAGTCTTACTAAAAGAGTAAGAAGAATAATGCAAACTCCATAATTACTTACGAAGGTGTGAAAGAATTGAAGTCCCTTTAAGATCCAGACAGCAAAAAATCCCCAAATACCAAAGTCTACAGAGTTATTAAGATTGTGCCCAAGGCTTGAAAGGTAGTTGTATTCTTTCTTCACAAAAACCAATGAATAATTCATTTGATTAGTGGATTTATTTGAAAACATAGTGAAAGTACTATCCACTGCTGACTTAAAAAGAAGATCTTGTGGCTTATCAAAATAAGCAGCAAAAAGATGATAGTTAAAATCAATCCCCCCCCACTTTATTCCACGATCTCCAGACTCTTCCTCGCCTATCGTTGCGTGAGTCAACTCATCCGTAAACCAAGCGAAAACTCTCTGTTGTCCGTTTTCTAATTTTTTATCTTCGGTTTTAAAAATGAAGCGATATTTAAAAGGTTTTGAAGACGTGGCATTGAAATTCATCACACCTTTATCAGAAACAGTGGTTAAGACTGTCAGATCATTGGAGGCATTAAAGAACTTATTATCCGCTGTTTTAGAAAAAGCTATAGATTGGAAACCTGACCCAAAATCAAACTCTATTTTCATAGGAGATTGATTATTAACGGTATCTTTGAAATTAAAAGCAGCTTGAGTATTTTCAAAATTTTTGACAGAAAGAAAAGAATCAAAAGTTAAACCTACTCCAGCTCCGGCCAAATTAAACTCTTCTGTAACGACCGCCTCTATAGGGGCAGCTGCTGGGACTGGTGTGCCAGTCGCTTGAGAAGGAGTTGAACTTGAAACCTCAGTGGCAGTTGGTCCTACAGGGGCAGCCGTTGGGGCCTTAGGGGCAGCAAAATAATATTGCCAACCAAAAAGGATTAAACCAGATAAAACAACCGCAATAAGTGCATTTCTTTGCTCAGAACCCATGTATTAACTCCAAAAAGATCACGGTACAGGATCGAATCCGCCCGGATGAAAAGGGTGACATTTACAAATTCGCCGTGATGAATACCACAAAGCTTTCCCTATTGAAAACTTTTGAAAGCACTCTTTTGAATATTGTGAACAAGTTGGATAAAAGCGACAGTTACTTCCCAAAAAGGGAGAGAGGATCACTTGATAAAGTCTGATGAGAAAGAGTGCCAAAAATTTCATTTCATCTCAATTAACTGGCGGGAGATTTTAGAAAAGGCTTTTTCTAGCTGCTCTAAAGAGTCGGGCACCTTTGTTATGACAAAAAGAAAGTCCAAACCTTTGTTTTTTAGCTCTGGGTTCAGTCGAAAAGCTTCTTTTAAGACTCTTCTTAATCGATTGCGATCATGAGACTTTCCAATCTTTCGAGAAATAGAAAAGGCAATTCGTGATGTGGGGTGTGAAAGACGAGAAGGCTTATAAAAGCAAAGCAATGGGTGAACAAAGCAGCGACTGCTCTGTTCACGCAAATATTCAAAATCTTTTTTTTGGGTAAGTTTCAGAGATTTAGGAAAGCCGTTAGTGGCAGAACTCATCTCAAAAAATTACTTTGTACCTGTAGAAACTGTAAGTTGCTTACGGCCTTTAGCACGACGACGGCTAATGACTTTTTTTCCACCAGTTGAAGACATTCTAGCTAAAAAGCCATGATCACGAAGTCTTTTAAGTTTTTTTGGCTGCCAAGTTCTTTTTTGCATACTCATATTGAGGTCCTTAGAAAATTAACTAGGTAAAATTTTGGAATGTCTTTATTACAGGAAATCTGGGCCCGGGTCAATAAGATTTATATTCACAAGCGTCAGAGTAAGGTCTTGTAAGAGGCCATTGATTGAAAATAATTTGGTGAAGTGCTACCTATCTTAAACTTTTTAAAGCTTACCCAAGAGAATTTATTCACATGACACAAAAATTTCCTTTTAATCACTTTTTAAAACTTGATGGATTAAACGAAGGCGCCGCATCAGTTAAAAGTGAAGTCAGTCCTATTATTGTGGAAAAAACCCTCCAAAACCTTCCTATTAGTAATGAAAACAACTCTTTATCCTCAGAATTTTCATCTGAGGAACTTAAGACCATTACCGATGCATTATTGGAAAACATTAAAAACCTAATTAATCCAAACAAGTTTCATGCTTACTTTGCCAACTCCTTCACTGTAAGCGCTATCAGACAAAACATTGTTGAAGTCGTTGTTACAACAAGCTTTATAAAAAAGATGATTGAAACGCATTACCCTGAAACAATTAAACAGGCCCTGCATGAAATTCTTGGGAAACAGTATCATTTAGAGGTTCAAGTTATTGGCTCACCATCAGTAAGCTTGAGTTCAAATTCTGAGAATATTTTAAATACCATCAAATCTAAAAAGCCTGAATCCGTTAAAAGTTCATCCTTCTTTATAGAAGAACTAGAACCAACAAAAGATGATCTTTTTAAAGCTGTTGAATCCCAAGTTATCGAGCATCAGAACGCAGGTAACTCACACCAAATTGATTTAACTAAAAATTTTAATAATTTTATTATTGGTCCATCCAACAATATAGCCCACGCCCTCTCAATGGCAGTGGCAAAAGATCCGGGAAAAACCTATCCCGCACTATATATATATGGGAACTCTGGGCTTGGAAAAACTCACCTCATTCAAGCCATTGCAAATTATGTTCAAAGTCATAAACCTAGCATGCGCATCTGTTTAACTTCAGCAAATCGCTTTATGAATGAGATGGTGGATGCTATTAAAAAGCAAAGAGTAAATGAGTTTAAACTTCAATATACTGATAATACAGATATTTTAATTATCGATGATATCCACGAATTAAAAAACAAAACAACAACGCAAGAAATGTTTTTCCATATCTTTAATGATCTCATCAGTAAGGGAAAACAGTTGGTTTTTACATCTGATAAAACTCCCAAGGAGATTGATGGAATCGAGGACAGGATAAGAACTCGATTATCCTCAGCTCTTCCAGTAGAAATTCAACAACCTGATTTTGAAACACGAATTGCCATCCTTAAAAAGAAGGCCATAGAGAAAGACGTCTACTTAAGTGATGATGTTGTGAATCTAGTTGCAAAATGTGTAAAAAATAATATTCGTGAATTAGAGGGATGCCTAATTAAGCTTGGTGCAGTGACCTCGATATTAAAGGTTGATATTGACCTTGAGGTAGCTAAAGAACATTTAAAGCTCAATGATGAGCTAGAGAACCAGAAAAATTTAACGATTGAAACCATCACAAAGACTGTCGCCAATTATTATAAAATTCCTATGGGTGACATACGAGGAAAGGCTAAAACGAAAGAAGTCGCCCTTCCAAGACAAGTGGCCATGTACCTCGTAAGTAAGATGCTCAAACCGACCTTAAAAGATAATGGACAGTTTTTTTCAGGTAGGGATCATTCAACAGTCCTACACGCCATAAAAACCATCACGGACAAAATAAAGATTGATGGCCAACTTGCCCAACAGTTATTGGATATTGAAAAGCAGCTCTAAACATTAATAAACATTTCGAAGAATTCGAAGGCCCGGAGTTAATCTGGGCCTTTTTTTTGTATCTCTCATCAACAATCCAACACCTTCAACAGTGGGAAAATTGTTATAAACACGAAATCCATAAACAATGTGGAAAAATTTGTGGATAGAAAGACCGTGAAATGGAAGAAAAGATTATTATATCTCGTGTCATAAAAAGTTTCCCACGGCCCCAACATGAAGTTCATTGAGGGATGACAAATGTCCAACAGGAAAAGACTAATATACGAAATAAAAAAAAGTCATTTGGCCTTAGTTGGTGTTGAAAACTTAGGATAAAATTAAGGTTAAACCACTAATATCTAAAGAAAACCTTAAGATCCATCCACACATTCCCAGGTAATAATAATAAAGAATATAAAGAAATATATAAGAAGGAGGAAAAGAAAATGGAACAGGAGAAGACCTCCACTTGATTAACTGAATGCTTAAAGCTAAAACCATTCTTCTATAGAGGGTAAATTATGAAATTAACAATTCAGTCTCAAATTTTAAGAGATGCAATTAATAAAGTTTTATCTGTCGTGGATAAAAAGAATTCAAGACCCATTCTTACAAACTGCTTAATTAAAACCCAAGGTCAAAAATTAGAACTAATTGCAACTGATTTAGAGGTTTCAGCTAAAATAATCTTAAATGCAAATGTTGAGAAAGATGGAACGTTCTGTATTAATAGTAAAAATATAGCTGATATTCTTAGAGAACTACCCAATGATGATGTTGTTTTGAATGTTGATAGCAACAATCTTTTAAATCTTAGTTGTAAAAATATCAATTATTCACTCTTGATTATTGGAGCTGAAGAGTTTCCTCAGTTAAGTTTCCAAAATCAAAGTTCAGAATTTAGATTAAAAACAAAACAAATTGCTCATATTATTAATAAAACATCCCACGCGATTTCTACGGATGAAACAAGATTGTACCTTAATGGTATCTATCTCCAGATGACGGATTCAAAACTAAGATCAGTTGCCATTGATGGCCATAGGCTAGCACTTCTAGATACCCATGAGTTTATTGGAGAAAATAAATTCCTCACTGATGGAGTTATTATACCTAGAAAAGGGATCTCAGAATTAAAAAAGATTGCAGACACTTACCCAGAAGAAGATGTTTCAATGTCTCTTGATGAATCGTTTATGTTTGTGAATGCACGAAATGAGTACTATTTATCTATTCGCCTCATCGCTAGAGAGTATCCAAAATATCAAACTGTCATTCCTTCAAAAACAACAAATCGTTTTTTAATTGATAGGAATGCTGTTTTAAATGCCGTTAAAAGAATAAAGATTCTTTCCAATGAAAAAACCAATGGTGTTAAATTTAATATTCACCAAAACGAATTAGTTATTTCAACAAATCACCCAGCTCTAGGTCAGGCAACTGAAACTCTACCTATTAGTTATGATGGGAAAGCGACAGAAATTGGTTTTAATGCAAAATACCTAATTGAAAGTCTTTCTGTTCTCAATGAAACTGATGTGACATTTGAATTTAATAATGAATTGAGTCCAGTGGTCATAAAAGCAGATGATCTTCCTGAGTTTCTTGGGATTATCATGCCACTTAAACTGTAATTGTGGATGAATTGTTGGAAAATTAAAAAATTACAAACGCAAAACTTCAGAAATCTCAAAAATTCTATTTTTGATTTCTCTCCCTCGATAAACTGTATCTTTGGACAAAATGGAAATGGTAAAACTAATCTTTTAGAGGCCATATTCTTTTTAACAAATAAAAAATCCTTTAGAAAAAATACAGATTATGCCCAAATGATTAATATTGAGGGAGAAAATCCGGAACTCATCCTGCAGGCAGTTTTTGATACGAATGAAGAATTACTCCCCTACTCATTGAGGATGACTGAAAATCTAGAGGAGAGATTTTTAAATAATAAAATTGAAAAATCAAAAACTCCTTCAACTTCAATTTTTATCAATCCATTTGATTCGTATCAATTCCATACTAGTTCCACTTTTAGAAGACAGTGGCTTGATTCACACATTTCCATCATGGATAAGGAATATAAACAGGTATTAGGTAAGTTTCAAAAATCCATGAGGTTTAGAAATTCGCTTTTATCTATTGGTGGAAGAACGGTTTCTGCCCAATTATCAGCGATTGATTTACAGGTTTCGGAATATTCTGCTTTTCTTACAAGAAGAAGATTTGAATTTTTGGCCTCTCTCAATCAATTTATTACTCCTACATTTAAAGCTATTTTTGCTGAAGAACATGCTCTAGAACTCACATTAGATAGCTTATTTATTCACTGGGATGAGAAAAGGATTTATGACTTCTATCGTCACCAGGAAAATTCTGACATAAAATCACAAGTGACACAGGTTGGTATTCATCGAGATGACTTTATTTTCAGTTTTGATGGACTCAACGCGTTTGAATTCTGTTCTTTGGGGCAACAGAAAATGGCCTTTCTGAGCTTGATATTTGCCTATATTGAGCTTTTTCGGTATAAATTTACCTCTTATCCCATAGTCTTAATTGACGACGTTTCAGGCGAGTTAGACAGCCTAAGATGGAAAAACTTGATTCAATACCTGGAGACAAAAGATTTTCAGGTTTTAATCACGACGGCAAATGAGAATTTTGGGAAGGAGCTGGAAAAGATTCCAGCTTCAAGGAAGTTTTATATTGAACATGGATCGCTCAAAAACCATGGATAGGAGCAGCTCGAATGAATCAAACTTCTGATTCGATTTCAAAAGTTAATACCGAATACAATGCTAACCAGATTAAAATTCTGGAAGGACTTGAGGCCGTTAGAAAACGCCCAGGGATGTATATTGGAGACACCGGCTTTCGCGGTTTTCACCACTGCGTTTATGAAATTGTGGATAATGCCGTTGATGAAGCACTTGCGGGTTATTGTAGTGAAATAAAAGTTGTCATTCACGTGGATAACTCACTCACAGTTGTGGATAACGGACGTGGGATTCCAACTGATATTCACCCGACAGAAAAAATTTCAGCAGCCGAAATTGTTTATACAAAACTTCATGCTGGTGGAAAGTTTAATGAAGAGGGTGGAGCCTATAAAGTTTCCGGTGGTCTTCATGGAGTGGGTGCATCTGTTGTGAATGCCCTATCAAAGTGGGTTCGACTAGAAATTAAAAAACATGGAAAAATTCATCGCCTTGAGTTTGTTCACGGTGCTGCCAAAGAACCACTAAAAGTTATTGGAGATTGTGATCCAAAAGATACTGGGACAACAGTCACTTTTAAATCAGACAACGAAATTTTTGAAGTCCATGAATACAGCTACGATACTTTAGCTAATAGATTTCGTGAGATGGCCTTCTTAAATAAAGGCCTTAAGATTGTTATTTTTGATGAACGAAGCGAAAAAACAGAAACATTCCACTATGAAGGTGGACTTGGTGAATTTGTTCAGTATTTAAATCGAGCTAAAACTCCTATACACAAAGAACCGATTTATTTCTTTCAATCACGAGATAATTACGAAGTTGAAGTCGCCATGCAATGGACTGATGGTTACACAGAAACCTTAACGTCTTATGCTAACAATATTAACACCCCTGAAGGCGGTGTGCATGTTTCAGGTTTTAAAACGGCTCTCACACGAGTTTTAAATAACTACGCTAAAGATAATAATATCTTAAAGAATATTAAAATCTCACTTACTGGTGATGATATGAGGGAAGGTTTAACGGCGATTGTGTCTGTTAAACTCACAAATCCGCAATTTGAAGGGCAAACCAAATCAAAACTTGGTAACTCTGAGGTTGAAGGGATTGTTAATTCACTTGTTGGGGATAGGTTTAAAATTTATCTCGAGGAAAATCCAAACGTTGGTAAAACAATTCTTAAAAAATCTATTGATGCTGCTGCAGCTCGTGAGGCGGCTAGAAAAGCCAGAGAACTCACTCGTCGAAAAACGGCCTTAGATTTTTCTGGTCTTCCAGGCAAGATGGCCGACTGTCAGGAAAAAAATCCTGAACTTTGCGAAATCTACATCGTTGAGGGTGACTCTGCGGGTGGATCAGCGAAACAAGGAAGAGATCGTCGGACTCAAGCAGTTCTTCCTCTTAAAGGTAAAATTCTTAACGTTGAAAAAGCTCGATACGATAAAATGCTCGGTAACG
>CAMAYW010000017.1 GCA_945862475.1 Bacteriovorax stolpii | reverse complement strand
TACTTCGAAAATCAAAGTCTTTTTTACTTTTCTCAAATTTTTTATCATTTATTTTTTCAAGCCTTGCCCTGATCATAGGCGTGACATAGGCCAAAGGAGAACCATTTTTTTCAGCAAGTTGTTTTAACGAATCTCTTTGCTCTTCTTGGATATCAAAAAGAAATAGAGATGGTCTTTTAGTGTTATCACTAAACTCATTCACGATCATTTTATCCAACTGAAGAATTAAAGAGATTAAAGTTGCTCCTATCACAAGTGATAGAAAACTGAGAGTGAGTTTATTTCCAGATCGAACTAAACCTCTAAGCGCGAGACCAAATTCTAGGCGAGGTAGTAGAAAGCCTTTATTCAAGATGATCTTATGAATCCCCCATTGGGCCACCTTTATGGTGAAGGTGGAGATAAAGAAGACCATCAATAAAGAAAAGAAGAAAAGGCTTCCTATTTTAAAAGAATGCGCGAGGTAGGAGGAAAATAGCCAAAGAGAAATTAAGAAAGGAATAAAATCATAGGCCCTAAATCGACCAAGTGATAATTTTGACGCTTTCAATTGAGTTCCCATAGACGTTCTTAATAGACCTAAAAGTAATGGTGTCAAAATTGTAAGAGACAACAAATACAGAAGCGGAATGTCTTTCAATATCTGTGACCATTTAACATCTGTATTCAGCATAAGCCCCAAGAAATGAGAAAGTTCTGGAGCAATGAGCTTATAAAACGGAACAACTAAAATCATTTCTGAAATTACAGCAGCAAAAAAGATGACACTAAATTGCGTGAAAATACCAAGAATTAACTCAATCTTCGATAATCCAAAAAGATTTAATACACAAATGTCTTTTAATCTTGAAACGAGATGAGATTGATAAAGATAGAAAACCCCTACTAAAGCTAGGATTAGACCAACAAGACCCGATAATGCCATAAAGTTAGTGATTGCATTTATTGCTCGTCCCGTTTGTTCGGAGCTATCCTCTGGTTGAGTAATCTTGATGGCAGTATCTTTTAGATTTGCATGAAGCTCTCGTTTGAGAATTTTAACTTTATCTTTAGTAAAATTATTTAATTTAAAATGAAAGACGAAGCTACCTGTTGATCCAGGTCTAATAAGCCCTGTTTCTTTTAACTTCTCAAAAGGAAAGTAAAGCCTGGGAGCAAGTGATACGCCTCTTAGTCCCATAGATGTATCTTCAAGGACGATTCCTGATACTTTGAGAATTAATTCACCTATTCTTAATTCGTCACCAACCTTAATGTTCCAAAGTTCAGCGAGGTCTTTTGATATAAAAAGATCGTCACTTGAAAAAGAACCCACTGATGTTTTAACAAAGCCATAAAAGGGGAAGCCATCTTCTGTCGCTCGTATTTCAACGAGTCTGGAATTTCCATCTTTTAATCTCGTAACCATAGAGTAGATATCAATCACTTGATAGCTAAGACTCTTTTGAGATTGAACCATTTTTTCGAGGACTTTTTTTTCTGCTGGAAAGAACTCTCGTCTTGCAGAGACCGCTAAATCTGAGGTCAGTAATTGGTTGGCATTGGATTGTAATTTTTCTTGAACTTGAGATGAGATAACATTTATTCCAACGAGGGCAAGAGTCCCTAGAAACAATGTGAAGAAAAGAAGGAAGAAAAAAAAGGGAAACTTTTTAAATTCTTTTAAAATGAAAAATTTAACGATCAAGTAATGCTCCCATGCTCCAAGTGAACGATCCGTGAGCATCTTTTAGCAAGATCATGGTCATGGGTTACAAGGATAAGAGTCGTTTTAGTTTCATGGACCATCTTAAATAGAAGATCCATAACTTTCGCTCCAGTTTCTTCATCTAAATTCCCACTCGGTTCATCGGCAAGGATGAGACTTGGTCTTATGGCGAGGGCCCTGGCAATTGCAACTCTCTGGCACTCCCCGCCGCTTAATTCAAATGGTAAGTGATCTGATCGATGGGATAGGCCAACCGACTCTAGAAGATTTTTTGCTTTTTCAATGGCATTTGAGGATTTTAATAATTCAAGGGGGAGAAGAATATTTTCGAGAGCAGTGAGAGTGGAGACGAGGTGAAATTGCTGAAAAATGATTCCTAGATTCTTAGCTCTAAATTGAGAAAGATCTTTTTCACTCATCTTTGAGATATTAATACTATCAATAATAATGTCTCCACCATCAATAGTATCGAGTCCGGCCAAAAGGGAGAGCAGAGTTGATTTTCCTGAGCCAGATTTTCCCGTCAACGCAAGCGTCTCCCCCTCTTCAATCTTTAAATTAATCCCCTTCAAAACTTCAACTTTTGATTCGCCAACGCCATAACTTTTTTTTAAGTTCGTAATATTTATTTTAGAGATCATCATAAAGCGGACCTTAAAACTTTTAAGACATTCTCTGCCATCTTTAAATGCCCTTTGGGATTAGGGTGAATACCATCTGGAAGGTTCATTTCAGGTCTTCCACCCACTCCCTCTAATAAAAAGGGTATGAGTTTTATGGAATACTTTTTTGATAGGGATGGGAATAAATTTTCAAACTCTCTTCGGTAACTCTCACCCATATTTGTTGGAATTTTCATCCCTGCTAATATCACGAGCATCCCTCTTTCCTGGGCCTTTTTAATGACTAGCGAAAGATTTTTTTCTGTCTCAATTAAGTTTAGTCCACGGAGCCCATCATTTGCCCCGAGAGCAAGAACAATAATGTCAGGTTTTGCCCTTAGGTACCAATCAAGTCTTTTTAAACCACTGGCCGAAGTTGCTCCACTCACACCACCATTAATAACTTTTATATTTTTATTTTCTTTTTTAAAGGTTCTCTCGATGATGGCAGGATAGGCTTCTTCTCTAGAAAGCTGGTAACCCTCGGTTAATGAATCTCCCAAAAAAAGAATTGTTTCTGCTTTCAGCTCAAAAGCGAATGAGATAAGGATGAGATATAGATACTTCATAATTACCCTTGAAAAAACGTTCTGTATCGATTGGGACGTATGGAAAAGATGAGAAAAAGAATAGGTTTAAACAAAGGTGTCAAAAAAGAAGGAGAACAAGAAAAATTGATCTCATCAACAATTCGGCATTCTTTTTCAGAAACCTTATCAACTCTATGGTGGTGATGCCAAGTCTTTAAGGGCCATGGCAATTTTCTCCCCTCATCCACAAAGGACCACCCCTTAATATTATCTTCCTCCGAAGTAATGAGACTCACCCATTCTTGTTTCAAAGGCCAAAGGCCCAAATCAATTTGAACGAAATCACCCTTTTTGCAACCTTCAAATTTTTTTAGATGAAAAGGTATTAATGGAGGAGCCAGATAGATAAAAAGTTCTTGATTAAATTTACTTTTTACAACCTCGTAAGGAAGGTCAATCATAGTTTCAAAATATAGTTTCATCGTCTCTTTTCAAGCTCCTCAACTTTCTTTTTTAAAGCACCCAATTCTGTTTCTAAAGAATTTATCTTGGAATGGAGCTTATTTATTTCAGCAACATTTTTTTCTATTCTTTCAAATTGATTACTACCTTCATTTGCACCATTCTTAAAATAAGTCTGGTCCTTTTCGGACAAGTAGTAATTGTTACCAGTTTGGCCAAAGCATGAAAAAGTAATAAAAGAAAAAATTAAAATGAGTTTCATAATGATTCCTTTTCTTAATGTATTTCAAAACAAAAACAATCAAGTAATTAAATATTTGCCCAAGGCACACACTTTTTGATTTAATTAATTATGCAAAAAATAGCCTGTATTTTCTCATTTAAAATGTCCAGTTGGGTCAGTTGTCAAAAGATTGTCTTCAATCTCCATAAAGCCTATCAACTTGCCCCTAATTCAGAACTCATAAACTTTAATTACTCTATCGGCCAAGATGATCAAGAAGTTTACCAACTGGCGAGAAAAATTTCTCAATCAAAACCAGACGTTATAACGATACTTGACCATAAACCCCACCCAGCAAGACTGATTATTTACCTTTTAAAAGAGATTAAACGTTGGACCAAGAAGCCAAGATTTATCTTTCATGTTTTTGGCGATTTTACCTTAAATTACAAACACTGGGCAGAGCTAGGAAAAGTTCTGGAGGGTTACGAGGTGGATTTCATCGTCGCTTCCGCTAGACAAAAACATCTCATTGATAAATTTTTAAAGCCTCTTCATGAATCAATCGTTTGTCCTTTTCCAGTGGATAATAAAGAGTTTTTCTATGCCCCAGAGCTTCGTAAAAAACAACGTGATGCTTGGGGGATCGCAAAAGATGATTTGGCCTATGTGTTTTGTGGCAGACTTTCAAGACAAAAAAGAATCCATACTCTTCTAGAAACCTTCGCTGAATTAATCATCTCATCCGATCATAAAGCACCTCATCTATTTATTTATGGGAATCCAGATAATGTAGGAGATCAATTTCTTGGCGTATGGGAAGTGGAGGGTGAATATTTTAGAAAAATTAATCGCCTCTACAAATCTTTTCCTCAAGAGGTTCAAGAGAAAATTCATTTTATGGGTGGAGTTCCGAACTCTGAATTAAAAGCAGTTTATCAGGGAGCTGATTGGCTTATAAATCTTTCAGTTCATAATGATGAAGATTATGGGATGAGTGTAGCAGAAGCTTTATCTTCAGGTCTTCCTTCAATCATTTCAGACTGGGGTGGTCTTTCTAGCTTTGAAATACCCACAATCAAGCATGCGACATTTCTCGTTCCAACGAAGATCGGTCTCAAGTCTAAAATGATTAATAAAAGTATTCTTCAAGATTTCCTAAAACTTACCCTACAAACAGGTCAGTTAAAAACGAGGGAACAAATTTCGAAAGAAACTCTGAGTAAATTTTCGATAGATCCTGCCGCAAAAATTATTTCAACGGTTTTATCGACTAAACCAATCCCCTTTACGAATTTCAGTCCTTTTTTTGAGAAAGTCATGCAACATATAGCTTTCTTCCAGAATCCGTATATTAATTCAAAAAAACATATTAAAACTATTTACCGCGAGATCTACTCTTCTTATGTTAGAGAACATTAAAGCCCAATTTAACAAACCAAGAACCTTAACCCAAAGTAAGTACTACACTCTTGTGAGAAGAGATCACTGGCCAAAATTTTACTGGGATCTTTTTCCCTTGGCACAGGAATATTTCCACGAACTCAATCCGTATTTTTTATTCAATCTTTATCACCCTGATCTCTTCAAATTCTCCAAGGTCATTACTGTAAGAGATGGCTACCTTAATTTTGCCTCCTTCATGGTTGATAACGTTAAAACGTTTCGTAATCAATTTCCCGGAGTTTGCTTAATTCATCCAGATCTCGCCTCGATTGTACCTCCTCATCTTTCTGATTTGTTTGGAACTTGGCAAATTGTTCAAAAAAAACAAATTTCATTAAAAGAGGCTAAAAAAGTCATTATCTTTGGACTTATTTCAAGCGAATACTTAGGAGAATTGGCCGAGGATAAATTTCTTGAAAAGTTAAAATTAAAACTTGATCCTCTACGTAACTTACCGAAGGACGCCAAGATTCAACTCTTTTTACCATTAAGAAAAGAAATTTTCAGAGGCTATCAGAGAGACCAAGTTAACGTTTATTTACTCATGAGTTTATTGAAAGATATATTACCTGATCGAAAATTCGAGTTCCTCGATAATCTCATCCTCGAAGAAACAAATTTTAAAGATAATTATTTCTTTGATTTAGAAATTGATAAATTTCTTGTTTCAGATAATTATATGCATTTTTTTATGCAATCAAGGGGAGCAACCGTCAACAACAACTCTCTCCTATCTGCACCAAAAGATTCCATCTTTAGTTTCGATCTAAGCCTTTATCATGAACTTCATGTTTGCCCACTTCCAACTGTTGATAACATTTTCTCTGAATTGTTCTATTACAAGAAAATGATGAATCAGGATAAAAATCTTCAATATGACATCCATTTTCAATCACTTGTCATGAGTTTCCTTAGAACATGAGCCTAACTTTTTGTAAAAAAGTTAATTTATGGGAAACAACCTTTCCAAAATAATCCTCAATCGTGATTGGGAAATCCATTTGTCTTCGCATATTTCTTGTTTGGATAAGAATAGGCTTAACGAAAGAATTCATCTTCCAAAGATAATGACAGACTAACTTTCCTTCAACATAAATAACAATTATATCAAAACGATGTAATTTCAAGTTACCGACTTCTATTAAAACGTTATCCCCTATGTTTATAATTGGAGTCATTGAATCGGAGACGATTTGACTTTTAATAAAGGGCATCGCTTTTAGTTTCTCAAATTCTTCTCTACTTAGTTCATTCAACTTTTCCTCACCTTTTCGAAGAGAAAACCGATCCCGTATAAAAATACGATTAAGTAGTGAAGAAAGGCTACCGCAGGAAAAAGCACCATTCTTCTCTCTTTTGATGTTATCGCTAACGACATAAATAGTATTAACCCTACATACATTCGAGCGAAATACCAAAAAATGAATGGATCAAGGAAATAAATCGTATGCATAAGCACAAAAACGGAAGGAAGCCAAAAAATTGAATTCGAAGACTTAGGAACCATTTTCATCGTTTTAGATCTATATAATCCCGCGAGAAAACTTGGTCTAAGTATTTGCTTAAGCTTATCTCTACGGTGATGACCTACGATGAGTTTCGGATGATAGAACATCTTCTTTCCATCAAGATGTAAATTTTGAAGAAGGACTGTCTCCTCTGCTCTCAAAAAATCCTCTGGGAACCTTAGAGCACCTAAGGCAGATCTTCTAATCCAAAGGTTACAACTCGTTAATTTTTCTTCATTTGCTTCTATTAACTTTTTTCCTAAAGACTTATGGCGAGTAAAGGTGGTTCCCGAACAAAGAGGAGATGAAAGAGCGAGGGCAAGACTCTCCCCAATGAAATTCATACCAGTAGCGGCCCTATCTGGCCCTCCCAAGACGTCTATTTTTGTTTCTTCTAGGAGAGGAAAAAGAATATCCCAATAACCGGGTAAAACATAAGCATCATCATCTAAGAAATAAATCCAATCATTCTGGCAGCTGTCGATGGCCAAGTTTCTTGCTTTACCTGGAGTTAACTGAGATTCAGTTTTTAAAATTGTCACATTATTTGAAATCGATGAGGTTTTATCAAGAATTTCTTGCGATAACTCTTTTCCATTTGCAACTAAGACCAACTGCCAATTCGACTGGACTTGCCTAAGGGAGTCGAGACATTTAGATAGAAGTTTTTCCCTATCATGAGTTACAATAATAATACTAAATGAAACCACGAGGATCCTTTGCTTTATCTCACTTTTCATGATCATAACATTCTTGTGAAATGCAAAGAAAGTACTCTGTTACAAAAACTTAAAGATGAATTTCATTTCTTTATAGGGACAAGTGATTCAAGTTCAGAAATAACGATTGAGCTAGAAATAGAAGCTCCTCCAAAGATTCCATCTCTCGTCGCCCATAAAATTTTAGACAATTCCATCATTTACCGCCTGGGAGAGCTCCAATATCTCGACTACTTTGGTGAGGCTTTAACCATAACGAATTCAGATAACAATCTTTTTAAAATTTACTCCCTAAACTTAGATCGCCTTTTTGAGCTTGCCTTCCTCACTATCCACTCTGTCTTAGGGCAAAAATTAGAGACAAAGGGATTTTGTAGAATTCATGCAGCCGCTATTTCGATGAATCAAATCAATGCAATCATCATGCTTCCTTCAAAAGGGGGTAAAAGTACTCTTTTGAAAGAGCTCATAACCAATGAGAAGGTAAAAATCATCTCTGATGATATGCCGCTCTGTAGTCTTACAGGAGAAATATACCCATTCCCTTCAAAACTAAGTTTTGAGCAAATTCCTGTCAGCGGGCCTCTGTCGAAAATTGAGTGGAGAGAATTCAAAAGACATAGCTATCCCAAGAAATGGACAGCAAGCCTATCATCCCTTAAGGATAAAATTGATGAATCTCCCATGAGAAATCAAAATATCCTCATCGCAGGCTTTAGGCTCTCAAATGGGGAGTCTATTCTATCACCGGTTAATAAATTTCTCATGTTAAAACCAATCCTAGAGCATATGGTGATAGGTTTAGGACTTCCTCAAATTATTGAGTTATTTTTAAATTTTGATTGGCGGGATTATATTAAGCTTCCTTTTCATTTCGCTATAAGATCAATCAGTGCATTTAATTTAATCCGAAAATCGAGATGCTACTACTTCTACATGGGACAAGATATTCAAAAAAACTCCCAACTTATTTTGGAATTAATCCGTGATAACCAAAATTCCTAAGTCCCTTTTTTTCTTCTTGGCATTTATTATTGGAATTATTCTTTATCTCCCTGCTATTTCGGGTACCCCTATTTGGGATGATTACACCTACTGGTTTGAAAACTCAAATATGCAGCCTCACATGTCTTATTGGTCAATCTTAACCAATTTTGGGTGGCCAATTTCTGTGATAATTCAAAAGTTCCTTTTTTATATCTTAGGAAAAAATTTCATTCTCTACCACTTAATGAGTTACTTGCTCCATTTCATCAACTCACTCCTTGTATATAGAATCTTTCGTTTATTAAAATTTAATCATTCCCAACTAGGTTTTCTTCTTTTTCTCCTTCACCCAACGGCCGTTATGACAACGGCCTGGATGATTCAAATTAAAACACTTCTTTGCTTTTTCTTTGCTTTTTCTTCCATTCTCTTTTTCTTGAAAGGAGAGAAACATATTAAGTGGCTTTTTGTTTCGTGGTTATTTTTCTTTTTATCAGTTGGTTCAAAATCAGCATCTCTTACCTTGCCTTTTGTCTTATTTTTCATTCATTATCGTTATTTTAAATTCAAACACCTCCACTATTTAATACCCTTTTTTTTGATATCAGTTTGGGGAACAATCCATGTTTTAAAAAGTCCACTGACTCAAGAAGGGAGTGCTAGAGCGAGCCTTGTCGCAAAAACTATTGAAGAAGCTCCCAAGGTAAAATCAGAGGTTAAGCCGATTCAACCTACTCAACCAGATATGAAGGTTGAAAGTTCCAAAAAGAGAGTTGCGAAGAATTCTAAGCGAAAAAAACGCATGATCACTTATCCTACTATCGAAGCAACCGATAAAAAGGATTCTAAAATCAAAGGAATGACTGAAGTCACTCCTCCAAAGGAAGAAGTAAGACCAACTCCCCCAAAAATAGCTAAAGAAAAAAAACTCCTTCATATCGATTTAAAAAAAATAACTCAAGTCGTTCATTATTACTTTTGGCAAGCATTCTTACCCATTAATAATCACCCCGTTAAAGGACTAAACTTTAATCCCATTGGGTGGACTGAAGTGACTCATCTCTTTTTCCTTTTATGTCTCATATTTATTTTTTTCAAAGATTCAGCACTTTTGTACTTGGCCTCAGCACATATCATGATTTTACCTTTTATTGGTTTAGTGCCTGCTCCCTACATGAGTGTAACTTGGGTGAGTGATCAACATTTATATCTTGCGCTTCCAGCACTGATTGGGTTCTGGATGAGAGTTCTAAGTAAAATTAATTTTAAACATGCTTATTTTATTCCTTTCTCTTTTCTTCTTTTATTTTCTTTTAAGACTTTTGAAACAAGCAGCTACTATAAAAATCAGTTTATCTTTTACGAAAAAAGCTTGGACTATAATCCGGCGAATGTACCAATCGTTTTTAACTTGGCACTGGCCCGTGCAGTAAGTGGTGAGTTGGTTTTATCTCATCAGATTTTAAGTCAAGCGATCGATCTTTCACAGACGACACCTGAAATGAAGAGAAGTATTTATTATCCACATCTCATCAATTTATATTTGATGGTTAATCGCGCAGTGGGTTCAAAATGAAGATTAGTATTATTGGTTTGGGTCGTTTTGGTGAAGCTTTAGGAACCTTACTTAAAAATGACGGTCATGAAATAAATGGGACCACTAGAACTGAAGTGAAACTCTCTCATCTACAGGAGAAACATTTTAATCCTTCGATTCTAGTTTATCCTGATTGCCCATCTTTTTCGCTCGAAAGTGATATTATCATTCTCAATATTCCACCTTTTGCTGATCAACTCGAGTGGTTTAAGTCCTGGAGTTGGAGCACAGATTCAAAAATCATTTTTATCAGTTCAACATCTACATACCCAGCTCCCAACTCATCGTCTTCTGAAGTACTTCTAAGCGAAGAAGAATGGATCAAATCCACCTTTCCCATTTTTTCTATTTTGAGATTTGGAGGTCTTTATAGCGACTCCTTTCACCCAGGAAAATATCTCAGTGGCAAACAAAATCTTCCAGGAAGGCTTTGGCCTGTTAACTTAGTTCATCTCAAAGATGCTGTTGGTTTTACAAAAAAGGTGATTGATAAAAATCTCTACTGCAAAACTTTTCATGTTATTTGTAATGAGCATCCAACTCGGGAAGAGTATTACTCCAAATACTGCCAGATCCATGGTCTGCCGCTTCCGCACTTTGATCCTTCTGATCTTTCCACAAAATCACCTGTTCCAAGTGAAGAGGCATCGGAGATCTACACATTTATCCCACTCTAAGCCATTGAAATATAATAAGACCCTGTTAAGTTTACCTTCACCAATTCTTAACATTTCTTTTTATTTTTCTGATTGTATATTGCCCAAAAAATAATCAATGGGGGCCCCATGAAGCTTTTAGCCGCATCACTATTAACCTTTTCTCTTTCTTCCTATGCCGTCAATGCACCTCAATTAAAAGGGCATGTTAATCTTGATGGCATCACAACGAATTTTGCAAAGGCCATAGGAATTAAAGGGCTGCTACCTGTGACCCTTGATTCCGAAATTACAGGGGCGAAAGCAAAATTTAGTGGTTACTTGAAAGATGTTAAGTGCACTGAATTTGGACCAGCTGAAATTCCTCATCATCCAGAAACTGCTCCTTGTTTAAAAACAGAAACAAGATGGATCCCTGAAGTTGAAATCATAACTGATTCTGTAAAATCGACTCTTACCGTCGGAAACGTTAAAATAAAATCAAAACTTGGTAAGACACTGATCGTTCCTACAAGCTGTATCCGTGATCTTGATCAAGTAACTGTCGTTGGTGAAGTAAGGCCTATGAATGCTCCTACAATTCTTACACTTTCTCCGTCTTGCACGTCATTTGTTTCCACAAGAATTGAAAACAAAAAAGTTCGTCCGAAAAAACTCCGTGGTTTTTCTATGGAAGCGATCGTAGATCTTACAGTAGAAATGAAATTCTCTTCTACAAATGAAGTGATCATCAATGGAGAAGAGGAAACTCTTCTTGAAATAGATAGCGTGAAATCAGAACTCGGATCAATGTTTGACTTTGGCGGATACGATACAAGAATTTTCAAATATTATGATAGGGCCATTCTCAATGTGGGCCCTAGGATTTAAATCCTCTTAAAAATCTCGACAACTTCTTTTTCAGATAAAAGGGATCCATCGATCCCTTTTTCTTTTAGAAAATCATTATTGTACATCTTTGAAATCGCTCTTTCTCCACCATCACACATGAAAGTAGCAACCCTTTTTCCAGGTCCCACCTTAAGCGCAGTAGAAAAAGCACCAGCAAGATTTAGCATTGAACTCATTCCCATGACTAAACCTTCTTTCTCTCTTAAATACATCGCCAAAGTTGTTAGAGACTGATCATCCACAGTAAAGCAGCGATCTTGGTAGATGTGCTTAAAATTTTCCACTAACCTAGTGATACCAACTCCCTCAGTCATGGTGTAAGCACCATCCGATTCAAAGGCACCCTTATTAAAGAAATTCGAAATTCCTGACCCCATAGGATCTGGCATGACAATTTTTATACTTGGATTTTTTTCTTTAAAGTACTTTGAGACTCCAGCCGCTGTCCCACCAGATCCAGCAGCAACAGAAACCACATCAACATTTCCTTGAAGCTGCTCATACATTTCTGGAGCAGTGGATTGATAATGAGATAGATAGTTATCTGGATTATCAAATTGGTTGGCCCACCAATAGTCCGGGGAACTTTGCCCTATTTTTTTTCCTACTTTAAAAAAATGCCGATCATCAGTAAACGCGACCGCTTCTGTTTCAACGACTTCCGCGCCATATAGTTTTAAAATTTTATGTTTCTCAGGGGCCATGCCCATCGGCATGACAACAATCACTTTGTAACCCAGTGCTTTGCCCACCATCGCAAGTCCAATACCCGTGTTTCCAGCGGTTCCTTCAACAATTGTCATACCAGGCTTAAGATCCCCTCTAACAATCGCTTCAACTACCATATTCAAGGCCGGTCGGTCTTTGATGGTCCCACCAGGATTTAAATTTTCACATTTCATGAGAATTTCGCAGCCCGTGAGGGAACTTAGGCTCTGCACCCTGAGCATGGGAGTATTCCCAATCACTTGAAGAAGACCAGTTGATTTAAGTTTAGCGCGAAGATCCATTGAATTTTCCCTAAGGGTTATTATACTTGTAAGAGTCTCTTATATACTCCAAAAGGGCTTCCATGTCTTCAAAACTCGCTCAGTTTTTGCACCAGGAAAGACTTCAAACGGCCACGCTTCAGCTGAATATTTCAGAGGTTAGAAAATCTGTGGATGACTTGGTTCTTTTAATTTTTCCAGAAAGAGGTTGTTTAGGTGTGAGGGAGAGCTCCGAAATTGAGAAAACGATTAAAGAACTCAAAGCCCAATTCACAAAATATATTGAGTCTGTGTCCCCCCTGAAACCAGAAATCAAAGAAAAGGCAACTGCCAATGCTGAAGTTTTTTTTAATAAAATCCCACATTTGGCAGAAACGTTAGACCTTGATGCCAAAGCAGCTCTCCTTGGTGATCCGGCCGCCTACAGTCGAGAGGAAGTCATCATTACCTACCCAGGTTTTTATGCCGTTTGTATTTATCGACTGGCCCATACCTTGTACGAGTTAGACGTCCCCCTTCTCCCGAGGCTCATGACCGAGTATGCCCACGAAAAAACGGGGATTGATATTCACCCAGGAGCAAAAATCTCAGACAGTTTTTTTATTGATCATGGAACAGGTGTTGTCATTGGAGAGACCGCTCACATTGGAAAAAATGTGAAAATTTACCAAGGAGTCACTCTTGGTGCTTTATCAGTTAAAAAGAAACTTCAATCCCTAAAAAGGCATCCCACGATTGAAGATGATGTCGTCATTTACGCCAACGCAACTATTCTGGGAGGTGATACAACGATTGGAAAGGGCTCCATCATAGGAGGTAACTCTTGGATCGTTGAAAGTGTAAAACCCGGAAGTGTTATCACCATCACAGGACATTAGAATGGAAATTGGAAATGATAAAATAAGAAAATGGATTGAAGAAAAAAAAGCTTTTCATTTTCTTGATGTAAGACGAGATGATGAAAGAGAATTTTGTCACCTCGGTGGAACCCACATTCCCCTCCACGAACTTGAGGCAAGATACCAAGAACTACCGCATGATAAACTGCCAATCATTATTTACTGTCACCATGGAGTGAGGAGCCTTCACGCGGCCCAATTCCTTAAATTTCATGGCTATGACGCTTTATCACTCAGGGGTGGCATCGATGCTTGGTCTATTCAGATTGACCCCAGTGTCCCGCGCTATTAAACTAAGGTAAGGAGAACATTATGGGCAATATGATTAATAAAACAGTTGGAACTATTCTCGTTGGTACGGCCATCATTTTGGCAGCTGGCTTCGCACTCGGAATTCCTTTTAATTTTTTCATGTAGTCTTACTTAACAAAGTAAAGACTTATCCCTGGGAAAGCGGAAATCAGCGCTAATCCAAAAATCATCACGAAAAGAAAAGGTACAACCGCTTTAATCACTTCAATAAGTGGTTCCTTAAAAATACCTGAAGCAACAAAGAGATTAATTCCAATCGGCGGAGTAAGGTAACCAATTTCAAGATTCACAATCATGATAATCCCAAAATGGATCGGATCAATTCCATAATGGATCGCCATAGGAGTGAGAATAGGTGCTAAAACTAAAATAGCACTCATGACATCCATAAAACATCCCACAATAAGGAGAAGAATATTCACGGCAATCAAAAAGCCTAGTTTACTTGAAATCATTCCCGCCATCCAATCAACCATTTGTTGAGGAAGCTCTTCAAAAGTCATGAATTTATTTAAGCTCACGGCAAGGATTAAAATGAGAAAAAGCATTCCTAGCATTTCTGCTGTTTCTGCAAAAACATTGATAAACTTATCGAAAGTGAGTTCTCTGTGAATAAAAAACTCCACAATAACTGCATACACGACTGCAACAGCTGCCGATTCAGTCGCTGTAAAAAAGCCACTATAAATACCACCCAAAATGATCAGCGGCATAAGAATAGATAAAAAACCTTTTTTGAGACTAGCTTTGAACTCCAGAAAACTAAAATGCGTTTTATGATCTTTAGGACGAGCATAAAACATGTATCCACAAAGAAGGATCACAAGAACAATTCCTGGTCCAATACCTGCTTTAAAAAGATCCACAACGCTGACACCGGCCATGATCGCAAAAATAATCATCGGAATACTTGGAGGAATGATGATCCCCAGTGTGCCACCGGTAGATAAAACACCTGCCGCTAATTTTTTTGGATACCCTGCCTCAATGAGAGCTGGGTACATGAGGGTACCTATAGCAATGAGGGTCACAGGAGAAGAACCCGAGATCGCTGCAAAAACAGCACAAGACAAGATCGCAGCTATACCTATTCCACCAGGAATTCCAGCGGTTAAGG
>CAMAYW010000016.1 GCA_945862475.1 Bacteriovorax stolpii | reverse complement strand
TGTTGTCTAACTTCTCTTTGTTTTTTTACTAAGATATTATAGACGGCACTCGGATTTGTAGCTGCTTGTCTTCTAATCCTTCCTGGAATTTTTAACTCACTATTCTTCATCACTGCTGAAATTTTTGAATTCACAGCAACAATATCTTTTTTTATAAAATATCTCTCAACAAAAAGTGAAAGGATGAGAATAAGAGATACGGCTGCTACTCTTACTCCAAGGAATGAAAAAGAGTGCAAAGGAATCTCGGAAGAAGAAGATTGAGCAAATTTTCCAGTGAGTAGGTTTACGAAACGATTTTTTCTTCGAAAACCTATCGCCATCATATTTACTAGAGCAAATTTACATTTACTCTTTGGATTTACATCTACCTTTTCTGCTTCTACTTTATCAAAGCTTTCTAATAGAGAAACTTTAACTTCCCACTTCTCGGTTAGGTAATTTGTAATATTCTTGATGTTTGAAGAACCACCACAAATAAAGACGTGCTGGAGACTCAGGCCAAAATTGACCTTAAATCCAATCTTCCATCTTGTGAAATCAGTTGTAAGTCCTGAAAAAACTTTATCCATTGCAGAAGCAAAGTCCCTTTGAACTGGTTCTACTTCAGAGTATTGTGGAGCCGTTAGGAAAAAAGCGTTTTGATGTTTATAGATGATGGCTTCATCAACTTCAATTTTATAAGTTTCTGCGATCATTTCATTTACATGATGACCACCGATGTAACAAATGTGGGAGGTAATGAGTCTTGAATTATAAAAAAAGTAAGCCTTCGTTGTTTTGTGTCCAACATCGAGAACACAGAAGGGGCCTGCCATCGGATTTTGGTTGAAAAAATTCTCAACAACTGAAGACTCAGTAGTAAGAATATTTGGGAGAATATTTTTTTCTCGAAGAGAGTTGTAATAATTTTCAAAAACAGACTCTCGGGCCAATTCAATTAAAGCAGTATGTTGAGTCTTGTGGCCCTCCATACGATAAGCATAGTGAATTTCGCTTAAAGTATAGGGGATATCCTCTTCAAGTTGGAAAGGAAGCATCAACTCTGCTTTCTTTTTACTTTTTACAGGTAGAGTAAGAAAGCGCGTTGTCATCATCCGAGGATCGGACTGAAAAATAATTTTTGTATCAGGTTTAGCAATATTATCTAAAATATCTCGCACGATATTATTAACTGACTCATCTGCACTTAATTCAGGATGGTCAATCATGTAATCACGCAAAACAATTTCACTCATTTCAGTGTGAGTGATCTTGCGGCGATCCACGATAGAGGATAGATACTTTACACTATATGATCCAGCGTCAATTGCTAATACATGCATAGTATTATTGTAACAAGACTCTATTGATTACGGGAAGATAATTAGTTAATTTGAATCTCAATGATTCTTGGTTCAAGAAGTTGAGTTTTTTGGTCCTGTGGGTTGGTGGCAGGATTTGTTCCAGGTTGGCCTGTGCCGGGTTGAGTGCCGGGTTGAGTTCCTGGCTGGCCACCCGTTTGTGTTCCAGGTTGAGTACCTGGACGAGGGACGGTAGGG
This sequence comes from Bacteriovorax stolpii, assembly GCA_945862475.1. Classification (GTDB taxonomy): domain Bacteria; phylum Bdellovibrionota; class Bacteriovoracia; order Bacteriovoracales; family Bacteriovoracaceae; genus Peredibacter. The sequence continues at coordinate 13,715 of CAMAYW010000016.1, read as the reverse complement.
GCATTTTGAGGAAGAACAACGTAAGCTACTAGAGTGTAATTGGCCCTGTTATAGGTTCCCTCTGAAACGATTTTAAATAAATTTGGATTTGAACCAAATGAAAATCCTTTTTGTTCAAATTGTTTCATTCGCTCTTCAAAATCCGTGTCGTTCATTAATCGCTCTTGATCAACAATATATTTTTTAAAATCAGCTTTAGAATTTAAGTAACGAGGTTGCTCAGGATCATCTCGCCAGAGAAAAAATTCTCTGATGTCTTCATCAGTTAGTGTTGGGATGAGAATCTTCAGCATGTTCGAAGTAATTTTATTAAAATCAATTTGAGTTGAAGGATAGACTGAAAACTCATTTTGAATTAATTCTATAAGCTCATCGTTCCAACCAGGAATTGAAAATAATTCACTCGCAGAACTTAAGGGACCAAATTTGGGGGATAGAGGGATTCTTTGATAAGTCGATTCTGCTTCTCCAGCAAGCGGGTCTTGAAGCATGCTCCCAAAATCAGACATAAAGAATTTTAAGTTTGTTATCATCTCTTGGTAGTTTAAGCGAGAATAACGATCATCAAAAGATTCATCTTTTTCTCGTTTTTGATCTACTAGTCGTTTCAATAAAAAATAGAGTGATTGATCTACTGAAACATCAGACAGGATAGCTGTATCTGATAAGTTTAATGATGAGTAATCATCCTGACCATCATCAAACTGAGGATCAGGGTTTACTTTTGTCATATCGATTCGAAGGAGATTGAGATTCATCTTATTTGAAATGTTTTGAATGCTAACTTTGAATTCTCCTTCGAGAAGTGTTTCTTTAGAAAACTGATCTACTGTCGCCTTAAAAGAGGCACTGGCGTTTTTCCCAAGAGGTATAGGGTAAATAAATGGTACTTCCCATAATTGATTTAATAGCTGAACAGGGACTAGATTTTTAGCATTGGGATTGTTTTGAACAGTATTGAAAGCCTCTTTATAGAGTCTCAATCTTGTCATTGCTAATTGTAGCCCAGATTCCGCGAGTAATTTTGCCTGAGACTTATCTAGTATATTGGTTGCTTTTAATCTTGCGATTTTCGATTCAAAAGTAAATTCTCCATAAATCGCCATGAGAAGCAACATGGCCGTCATCACCATCATGAGGGCGACGCCATTTTGGTTCTTAATGATCGTCTTTATATCTTTAATTACCATTAGGACTACCTAGATTTGTATTACCTTGCGATCCCCCTTGGGCCCCGGCTTGTATTCCAGCGTTCGTATTGACTGGTTGAATTTGATCTTGAGGAGTTACCATTGGCCACAGAGTTCGAAAAATCCGAGTGGAACTACGCTTTGCGCCCTGAGAGTCATACCAAGTAATAATTAATTTAACCCCTCTCACTAAACTTTCTCCGCTTTCAATATTTCGAAGATTCGTCTCCCATTTTCTTCTTTGATAGTCCCAAAATTGGAACTCTAGATACTCGACATTCCTTAATAAAACAGCTGCTTTCACTAACTGATTTTCTTGTACATTTATTCTCTGATCACCGTAGGGGTCATCGGCGGAAAAATATCTGACAAAACTTTTTAAAGACTTTGGTATGTTTGTATTTGATTCTTCTTCCTCAGTTTGCTCTTGGTCGGCGAGCGAGTATCTAACCCAAGCAAAATGAGATTGTTTTGTATTTTCAACTTTTCGCCTATTTGAAGTGGTGAAAAATTCAAAGATACTTTTTTCAGGAGCATAAAAACGAGGGATGGGATGACCATCTTTACTGACAGAAATGAAATGCTCATTTCTCTCAAAGCGGCTGATAAGCTGCTCGTAATATTGTTGGAGTTGTGGATTGACTTGACCAGGAGCTGCTCCTGATTGTGTTCCGTTGGTTTGAGTTCCTGAAATGGGTTGTCCATCAACACCAATATTTTGATTCATATTCATCACAGATGAAAAATAAAGAGGGGAGTAAATCTGTGAAAAGTCCCACTCAAATCGGCTCATCGCTGTTTCAATTTGAAGATTATTCTCGTTTACCTCAGTTGTTCTTTCTTTGGTTTGGGCAGCGTTATCCGTGATATTCACGACACCAATAGTGATAAATGCCAGAAGAGTAATGGCAATGAGGATTTCAAGCAATGTGAAGCCAGATTGTTTAGAATCCGACGTTAATTTGTATGCGCTCATTATAATTTGTTAAAAAAGTTGAAAGAGTGAAATTATATTTTGTCTCTTTGTTTGTTATGGTGACCTTCGCCTGCCAAATAATCTTTTCAATATTCTTTTTCAATTCCTCAAAAACCATTTTCTCTAGAGCTGCGTTTCTTTGATTGTTTCCAGTGCTGGGATTATAGTAGTCACTCGAGTAATCATCGTCAGATTCAGAGGGGGATCCTTGCTGAGAAAATAACTGACCAAAGTCAGGGACTGTAAATTTTTTTATTTCAATCTTATATTCATAGTTTTTAAATTCTGATTCATCAAAAGTTTTTGTTTCAACCATATTTGCTGTAGCATTTGAAAACTTCGGAGGATTTAAAACAAGTTCACTGATTTTTCTTTCTGCGAGTTGTTGGAGGATAAGCTGTTCCTCCGAAAGTCTGGAGTCCTCAACGTTATATCCTTGGCTGGTGAGATATGCCGTTACAAAAAATGCAAAAAGAGTGACGGCAATCATCACTTCTAATAGAGAAAAACCTTTTTGATTAGTTAATTTGTGATCCACTCTTTATAAACCTCTTCCATTCTAGTTTGAAGGATATCTTCCAGTTTCGCAACGCTAGATGTGTCCAGAGGTTTAAAAACAATTTTAGTTTCTGACAGGAAGGGGGCAATTTCTATATAGGCCAGTTCCTCTGAAGTGGAGAGGATGATAAGCCCCCCATCTTTCTCGCCAGTCGGAAAGAAATAAAGATTTGCTTCTCCCTCCTTCGTCAAATTCTTACTGGTCGTCGTGGCTATTCCAAGAACCTCAACATCCTCAGAAAACTTATGTTTTATGTCTTCAAATTCATCAACTTTATTGAACTGTTTGTTGAGTTGATCTTTTTTCTCTTTTTCCATCTTTTCTTCTTGAAGACTTCTAGAGGTCTTTTCCGAAAGATCTGGAAGAGGGAAGTTACCGGATGGGCCAAATTCGACAGTGTATTCTGTAGGCTTCTTATCGAGTGAAATTCTAAGTCTCACGACAGAATTTCTGAGAACGGCTTCATTACTAGCAAATCTAACCGAGCGATCTAAATCATCTAAAGCAGATTGAAGATCTCTGTGTTTTTGAACATGATCACTAGACGGTATCGCGAGAAAAATGAGCGCAGCTAAAACAAGAGCGACCAGGATCTCAATTAATGAAAAACCCTGGTCGTTTTGAAATGGATTAGATGTCTTTTGAACTGATATCGGCATCCGATCCTTCGCCACCTTCAGCATTATCTGCACCCAAGGATTTGATTTCGAAAGTTTTGCCATCAGATTCATAAATAAATTCACTGTCCCATGGATCTAAAGGAACTTTTCCCCCTTCAATGTATCCACCAGGAGCATAACGTTTACACTCTCGACCACCTTCCGGTTTATTGATAAGAGCATCAAGTCCCATGTCTGAAGTAGGGAGGAAATTACAATCACGTCTGAATTCTTTAAGTCTATCTGAGATAGATTTGATTTGGATTTTGGCAGAAGATACTTTTCCTTCTTGCAGCTGTTCGAAAACTTTACCACCCACAAATGTACCTGCGAGAGCAAGTAGAGTGAGTGCAATCAAGATCTCAATTAAGCTCATTCCAGCTTGAGATTTTAAGATCTTTTGAATATTAGAAAGCATATTTTCTCCTTAACGAAGCGAGTTCATGTTCATCATTGGAATAACAACTGCAAATACAATAAAACCAATGGCGACACCAAGGCAAATCATCATGATTGGTTCAAGTATTGAGGTTAATCCGCTAATTTTAGATTGTACTTGATCCTCATAATTTTCTGAAATGATTTTTAACATAGGTTCAAGCTCACCTGATCTTTCCCCTAGTTTAATCATGTGAGTCACGAGAGCTGGAAAATATCCGCTTTGCATAAGTGGTTGAGCTAAAGAGGCACCTTCAGAAACGGATTGGCGTGCCTTTTCAACAGCGTCTTTCATATGAACGTTTGGGATAAGGTTTTTAACAATCGTTAATGCTGTGAGGATTGGAACTCCCGAGTTCATTAATGTTCCCAAAGTAGAGCAAAAACGACTGACATTAATCATTTTCACTAGTATTCCTAGTATTGGCAATTTAAGCTGCAGAGCATGCCATTGGGACTGGCCCTTCGATGTGTTGATATATTTCATCGTAGAATAAATTCCAAAAATAATGCCAACGATCACAAGCCACCAGTAGCTAACAAGAAAGTTTGAAATTCCAATACAGATTTTAGTGATGAGAGGAAGTTCCTTCTTCATTGAAATAAAAATTTTGGCAATTTTAGGTATGACGAAGATAAAAATAACATTCATCATAACAAAACCAAAAACGGCCATGATAACTGGATAAGTCATCGCTCCCTTGATTTTGTTTTTAAGCTTAACCTGAGATTCAGTAAACTCTGCAAGTCTTACGAGAACAATTTCTAATGTCCCTGATGCTTCGCCCGCCTCAACCATGTTTACATAGATAGAATTAAACACTTTTGGATGATCTTGAAGAGCTTTCGCTAAGCTAGCACCCTCATTAACTTTTTGTCTTAAGTCTGAAAGTACTAATCGTAAATTCGGATTCTCAACTTGATCGGTGAGTGCTGCCAGGGCTTCAACAATTTGAATTTTGGCTTTAATAAGAGTCGCAAGCTGCCTTGTCATCATCGCGAGATCATCAACTGGAACTGATCCACCAATTCGTAATAAACTTGTCCCGCCAGATGTACCTTGGGCTTTTTGCTCTCGAATATCAATGAGCATAATTCCCATCGATTTGACTCTTTGCTTGGCAACTACAATGCTTTCGACGTTTATAGTATTTTTTACTTCTTTTCCGGAACGATCCATTCCTTTATAGGCATATATTGGCATACTACTCAGTCTCTTCTTCGTTTACGGCCCTAATGATTTCTTCTACAGAAGTAATACCTTCAAAAATTTTATCTAAGGCATCTCCACGGAGTGTTCTCATTCCTGATTTCACTGCAGCTCTTTTGATTGTGGCCGCATCGGCTTTTTGAATAATAAGTGCTCTGATTTCATCGTTAATCAACAGGAGTTCAGAGACGACAGTTCGGCCTGAGTATCCAGTCGTGGCACAACGAGGGCATCCAACAGGTTTGAAAATGGTGGCCGTATCTGGAACTTCCTGTACATCAAGCATGATTTTTTCATGCTCAGATAGATTTGTTCTAACTTTGCAGGCACTACAAAGAGTTCTTATGAGCCTTTGTGCAAGAACTCCAACGAGCGATGATGAAATTAAAAAGGGTTGAACACCCATATCTATTAATCGAGTAGCGGCAGAGCTTGCATCATTAGTATGGAGAGTTGAAAGAACAAAGTGACCAGTTAGGGAGGCGTTGATCGCCATTTCAGCAGTCTCTCGGTCCCTTGTTTCTCCCACCATCACAACATCTGGGTTCTGTCTTAGAATTGATCGAAGAGCTACAGCAAAGGAAAGATCAATTTTATGATTCACTTGAATTTGAGAGATTCCCGCAATTTCGTACTCGACGGGATCTTCCACTGTAATAATCATTTTATCTGGAGAGTTAATTCTATCTAGGCAAGCAAAGAGTGTTGTGGTTTTTCCATGTCCCGTTGGGCCGGTTACGTATAAAACACCATGCTTCCTACCCGCAAGTTGGATCAGTCCGTCGAGAACTTTTCCTCGAAATCCTAAATTTTCAAGCCTCAAAACAGTATTATTCTTTTCGAGAATACGCATAACAATACGTTCCCCTGATTGAATAGGAATAGTTGAGAGACGAATATCAATATCTTTACCAGCGATCTTAATTTTTATACGTCCATCTTGAGGGAGTCGTTTTTCGGCAATATCGAGCCTTGCCATAACTTTGATACGTGAAGAAACAGCGGCATGAGTCTTTTTAGGCTGACGAAGAATTTCTGTCATCACTCCATTAATACGGAATCTGTAAACTGTTTCACGCTCATAAGGTTCGATATGAATATCTGAAGCCCTTTCTTTGACGGCGCGAAAAATAATAGAGTTCACAAATCGAATAACAGGTGCTTCATCAGCTGTAGCATCAAGAATATCAATTGGACCTTCTAGATCTAGATTCTCTTCAAACTCTTCATCTTCAATGGAATCAACAATATTTCTATTCGCCTTTTCATAAACTCTATTAATCGCATCCTGAATTCTCGTAGGTGTCGTGCAAACGATCTTTACTTCCTTTTTATAAATCATCGAAAGATCATTAATGACATTATAATTAAAGGGGTCTGTGATCAAAACGGTGACAGAGAAATCTGTTTCAAGACACGGAAGGACCTCGTGATGTTTGGCATAATTAATCGAAAGGTCTTTAATAACGTTAGGGTCAATTTCTTCTACTTTAATATCTGTCTGGTAGGGGAGTCCAATTTGTAGACAAACAGCTTTAATAAGTTCATGTGGCTGGATGAAGTTTTTTTGGAGAAGAATATTTCCAATTAATCCACCATCTATGCGTTGTTGTTCAAGTGCCTCTTCTAACTGAGCTCGAGTAAGATTGGTGTTCTTAATTAGAAGTTCACCAATCTTTTCTTTAGTATGTTCTAGGCTATCTAAGACTTGATTCAATACATCCATTTTATTGCACCGATTTCTTTATATCCTGATAGTCCGGAGTTTCTGGCACCTGATACTCAGGAGCATTTTCATCAGGACCAATTTCTTCATTATTCAAATTCTTGTAGTGATCAGCATCCGTAAGATCATACAAAGGGCCTTGTATCTGCTGATCAAGTTTTGACTCGAGATCTTTAGATACTTTTGCATTTGGATCAATTTGATCTTCATCAAACATTTTCTTCATACCCTCTGTTCTTTTATTAAGAACACCTTTGGTATTTACGGAAGCCGTCTTCGAATAAGGAGCAAGAATCTTTGGTGTCATGAAGAAAAGAATATTTACTTTTTCTACAACACGGCTTTTGTTTTTAAATAACCACCCTAAAACAGGGATATCACCAAGAATAGGAACTTTATTGTTTGTAACAACTTCTCTGTCTCTAAGTAATCCACCCATGGCGATCGTGTCTCTATCTCGAACCATCACCTCAGTGATCGCAGTTCTCGTTGTCGTTGGAAGACCAACTCCTGAGTTTGGATCTCCTTGTCCAGCTTTAAAGTCATCAATTTTTTGATTAATTTTTAATTTAACAAAACGAGTAACTTTATTAATTTGTGGCGTAATTTTCAAAGAGAGCTTTGCCTCTTGCGGAGTTGAACTAAAGTTTTGAATACCACCCGTTGCAATAGTTGAATTCCTTACTTGAACAGTGTCCCCAACTTCAAATGTTGCTTCAGTATTATCCAAAGCAAGTATTTGCGGAGTGGCCAAAATATTCGTACTCGAATGAGAGGCCACAGCTTTAATAAGGGCATTGACGGCATTTACTTTAACTTCTGTTGAAGTATTTCCCGGTCCAGTTGTTCTTATCGTTCTGGTTGGACCTAATCCAACACCTGCAACAAATCCACCCAAAGATTGAGGAACGCCTGAGGCGAGAAGTCCTAATAATCCATTCGTTGAAGACGTTTGAGTGGTAAATCCCGTTCTCTCAACGTTACCTTGCCCATAGGCCCCAACATATTCAACACCAAATGCTCTGTTTCTTGACACGTTAGCCTCTAAAATTAATCCCTCAACATAAACCTGATCTCTTGGAATATCAAGTCGGCTAACAACGTCTTTTAGAGTCAACCAATCAGTTGGAGAAGCAGTCACTACGAGAGCATTATTATTTTTGTCAGATGTAATTTTAACTTCGGCTGAAAAAATTGGATTTTCTCCGGAACCACCACCAAAAGAACTAAAGCGTGTTGCTCCGCCTGCGGCCCCGGCTGCTCCGGCTTGAGTTGCTCCACTCACAATTGATGAAAGAGTTTTAGACAACTCTTCAGAGTCTCCATAGTTGAGATAATACACGTGAACCCTGTTTGAGCTTGAAGAAACAAGTTTAACATCTAGTTTATCGATAAGATCTCTAAGTTGTTTCGCACCTTCAGCATTCGCCATTGCAATAATTGAGTTTGTTCTTGGCTCAGCAATAATTCGAGAAATAACAGAGGTTGATTCAGTCCCTCCTCCTGATCCGCTAAAGCGAGGAGTCGATGTTCCAGCTCTGCCGCCTGCTGCGCCTGATCCACCTTTAAGGATATTATCTAGAAGCTTAGCAATTTCTTGAGCAGATGAATTTTTCACTTTCACAATTTGAAGAGACTCTTCATGTCCTGGAACATCTAAAAACTTAACCATTTTCGCTAGTCGATTAATATTCGATCCAGTATCAGCGATGATGATCGTATTTGTTTGTTTTATATCAATGATCCGGCCGTATCTAGACATGAACGGTCTGAAGTTTCTTGCTATTTCAGCAGCTGAAACAGATTTCAGTGAAATAACACGCATGACATAATTTTCAGTGTCAGGTGTATAGTTACCAGTATAAATTTTTGTTGGCGTATAGCGAATATCCCGAGCATTGATGACTTTATAGAAAGCTCCCGTTTTAATAAGAGAGTATCCGGCCATGTTAAGAGCCGCGAGGTAAGCTTTCCAAGCATCTCCCACTGTGATGGGAGTAGGGGCGATAATAGACACCTTACCTTTCACATCTTTATCTAAAATGAGATTAATACCAGTTAGTTTTTGCATGTGTTTTGTGATTTCCATAATGTCAGTATCTGGAAAATCAAAACTTTCAACAATCTCGGGACCGAATGCCGTTTCTGGATTTAGGTTCACGTACTTACTTGTCTTAGCAGGATCTGATTTCGCTGAGGATGGACGATCTCCAAAAGTTGATTCGTTTGCCTCGTCATCAGAATCTGGTTCAAAGGCAGAGTCAGTTTCATTTGCAGTCACAGGCTCAGATTCAGAAGCAGCCTCTATTTTTTCAGCAGCTTTGAGGGCTGCTGCGGCGTCTTCGGCAGACATAGAATCGACATCTGAAGTCGATGTATTGGATCCTGGAGTTCCGTCTCCAGAATTTGTATTAAACCTTGTTTGAGAACGGTATTTATTGAACTGAGCTCTTGCTTCATAACTTCCCAACAGAAGGGAAACAAAAAGGAGGGAGCTCATTAAAGGTTTTTTCTGACGTCTTGTCTTCATTACCGTTCGTCCTTATTTTTTTATATTATAATCTAAAACTGATTCCGATCCTTCTCTCTTCAAACCAAGTTGAAGTTTATCCAAATTCTTAATCTTTCCAAATAATCCCATGACTTCATTCATGTCATAAATAGGTCGACCATTAATACTCGTGATAATGTCTTGATCTTGAAGTCCCAGATAAGAAAAAAGTCCCTCAGGATCCATTTCTGTTAATTTAAAAGACATTGTGCCATCTGGATTTTGAATTTTGATAGCTTTAGCTTGGGTGAGAATGGATGAGATATCTTTCATCTTATCATCTAGAAAACTCTTAGAGATATTGAATTTGTTTCCAACATTCTCAATACCAGCAATCTTTTTATTTGCTTTAAATTCTCGACTCTTGGAAGGCGACATAACTGAGATAGTGGAACGAGACTCCCTTCCTTTATCAGATTCTATCGATTCGCAAACACCATTCTCAAGATTTTTTACTAATATCTCTAGACGAGTGATTTTAAATATTTTGGCCAAGTTTGAAATCTGCTCACCTTCACGTAGTTCTTGAAGCGCTCTATCGCCACGAATTTGAACAGATGCGAGTGATTTAACTGAGTCCTGGAGAACAACAGTGTTGATAAGTTTAATAGGTAAATTACTACTCTGTTGAGCTTTGTCACATTTCGTATCGGCCATATTCTTTTTGGATCCAAGGCCTGTATTTGTTCTAAAAATATTGATGCTTCTAACTTGAGAAAGTGTCGATGGATTAAAATCTTTCTCAAGATCAATATCAACGGTGTAGGATTTTGAAGAATCAATCTGGGGTGTACCTTTTAAAAAGAGGGCCGTCGTCTTACCAATAAAGTAAGTGAGTGCACTCACAATAAGAACTAAAGAAACTTGATGAATTGTTTCTCGACCCTGCCTAGAGAGAAGTTGTTCTAAATTTTTAGTCAGGCTCGGGGAGACTAAACTTAGTCCGTCTGAGTTCTTCTTTCTTTTTTGTCCCTCAGGTAATTTCCAGTTGCTTAAGTTAGGCTTAAAGATTTTTGATCTAAAACCTGAAAGTGAATCAGAGATTTTATCTTTAATAGACACATGAGTCTGTTGAATGTTGGTTTCACTCGTTTTATCTGAATTATCAATTTGATGTGATGGATTAGTATTATCGGAGAATCCTTCCTGATCAGAAAGGTCCCGGTTTTTTTTGCCTAATCTTGTTTTTAGGAAGTCTTTGAATTTATTTATCATCAATTAATTGTCATAAAAATTAATGTGATGTGCAAGCGTTGAAAGTTGAAATAAGCTGAAGTGTTTTTGTCGGACTCTTGATGGATCTTTATCGTCAACTATGTGACATGGTTAAACTGCTTATTTCTAATCTAGAAGTTCTGTATTTTGTTTCAGTTGGACTCTATAATCTTATTATTATTTTACATTTTTAAAGAGGCCGTATGTCAGGAAATGAAGGTTCAAAAGAAATTTCTAGTATTGTTAAGCACATGTTTTATGGAGAAGTCCTTGAGGATGAAGTTTTTCCTTTTCCAAATTTTTCTGAAAGTCAGGTTGAAATGGCAAAAGCAATGGTTGATGCCGTAGATAAGTTTGCGCAATCGAGTATTGATTCTGCAAAGTTTGATAAAGATGCAAAAATACCAAAAGAAGTGTTAGAGGGGTTAGCTGGATTAGGTCTCTGTGGACTCGGAGTGGGCGAAGAGTATGGCGGCCTAGGTCTCGATACAACTTTGTATGCTAGAGTTTTTTCACAAGTTGCTGGTATAGATGGTGCGATTGCGACAACTCTTGGTGCTCACCAATCAATCGGCTATAAAGCTCTCATTAACGAGGGAAATGAGGAGCAAAAGAAATTTTGGCTTCCTAAGCTTGCATCTGGAGAGATATTTGCAGCTTTTTGTTTAACTGAGCCTGGCTCAGGTTCTGATGCTTACTCTATTAAAACAAAAGCAACTAAAAATAGTGATAATACCTACACTATTAATGGACAAAAACTTTGGATCACCAATGGTGGTATGGCAGGTTTTTACTCTGTTTTCGCAAAAACTGAGCACGAAGAAAATGGTCAGAAAGTAGAAAAGATTACTTGTTTTATTGTTGAGAAGGAGAGGGAAGGTATTTCTTTTGGTGAAAAAGAAGACAAAATGGGTATTCGAGCTTCTGAAACTCGAGCTGTCTTTTTTGATAATGTGAAAGTTCCAGCATCAAATATTATTGGAGAGGCAGGTAAAGGGTTCAAAATTGCCATGAATGTTCTTAATACAGGCCGATTGTCCCTAGGCTCTGGCTCTGTTGGGGGGATGAAAAGCATTCTAAAACTTGCCACAGCTCAAGCAAAAACAAGAAAACAATTTGGTAATACAATTGATAATTTTGGACTAATTCAAGAGAAATTAGCAACCATGGCCGCGAGTATTTATGCCTGTGAGTCTATGGTTTACATGACGACAGGTAAAATCACTCAAGGGATGAGCGAGTTCTCTCATGAGTCAGCTATTTGTAAAGTTTATTGTTCTGAAAAACTTTGGGACACTATTGATAAAGCAACTCAAATCGCCGCAGGAAATGCCTACATGAGAGAATATCCTTATGAAAGAATCATGAGAGATAGTCGTATTAATCTCATTTTTGAAGGGACAAATGAAATTCTTCGTATCTTTACGGCCCTTTCCGGTATCAAAGGCCCTTCGGATGATCTTAAAGAGCTAGGTAAAATTTCAGATGTTTCTAGAGCTTTCCAAGATCCTATTAAGTCAGTAGGGATTTTATCTGACTTTGCTAAAAAAAGAATGAGTAAGAGATTTGGTAACAAAACTCTTACAAAGGTTCACCCAAGCTTAGAAGGGCATGGAAATCATTTTGTAACTTCCCTTAAGGATTTTGCAATTGCCGTTGAGAACACCATCATTAAGTTTGGAAAAAATATCATTGGCAATGAATTGCTCCAAATGAGAATAGCGAATATGTCGATTGAGCTTTATGTTCAGCTCTGTGTTTTATCTAGAACGACTTCAATTCTTAATAAATCAGAAGTGTCCGATAAAGATAAAGAGTATGTCACATTACTGACTGAGCTAATCATGCGTGATAGCCGCCAATCTTTCACAAAGAACTATAAAAGACTAAATTCTAGCTATGACAAGTTATTACCTAAAATCTCTAAGGCCGTGAGCGAACGAGATGGTTTTGGTTTCGATATCATTGATTTTTAGTATTTTGAAAAGGCCTGCAATTGCAGGCCTTTTCTTTTTCATCCTTTCTTCATGTTCGACAAAGAATCAAAGAAGTGTTGATGAGGAGTCAATTCGTCTATCAGAAGAATTAGATTCCCTTTCAAAAAAAGTTCAGCACATCAATTATGGACCAACACTCAAGGTCGCTCATTCATTTATTGATAAAACAAAAGAATATGGATTAGCTCATTTGTACGCAGTAAGCATGAATGCTGTCGATTTAAATTTTGATGGCCATCCTGACCTTATCCTTCTGCCAACCTATTATTCACGACCAAAATTTTATGTGTGGTCGGTTTCTATGAAGAAATTTGAACTCTGGTCTCACGACCCATTACCTCATGATTTTAAATCAAGTTTTATTCTTTTTTACGATATCAATAAGGACAGAGTTCCCGATATTATTTCTGGAGTTTTAAATCAAAGATCTGAGATAAGCCAGATTCCATTAAAACTTTATTTAGGAAAAATTCATCAAGGTAAAATACAATTTTCTGAGGATTTAGACGCATTTAAATTACCTGTTGAACCAACTTCTAGTGTGTCTCTTCTCGATTATAATCTTGATGGGTGGCCAGATTTATTTATTTCGAATTGGTTCGAAAATAAAAATAATCAATATATCCCAGTTCCGGACAGATTACTTAAGAACAATAAAGGAAAATTTGAAGATGTTTCATTTTTATTAAAAGGTGAGACAAATAAAACTCGAGATCAGCTTTTTCCCCCTAATGCTAAACCAACTTACGGAGCATCCACTTGTGATATTGATCAAAATGGCTGGCCTGATATTTTAACCTCATCATCATCTGGACATAAGAACAAATTATGGATGAACCTAAAAGAGGCGAGAACTGGGGATATTTATTTTGAAGATGTCGGAACAGTGTCTAATTATGCATCTGATCCTGACGGAAGTTTGATCCCTACTGGTGGAGGGAGAACTTTTTTTAGCAGTTGTACGGACTATAATGATGATTCATTCATGGATGTTTTCTTAGGAGAATTATCTCATGCGTATGATAACGAATCAGTTGATCGATCAAGCGTATTATCTGGTTCTAAAGAAACATACCCACCATATTTCCTAAGAACTGAATATTTAAGTGATGTTAATTCAGAGTCCTGGAATCAAGGGGATAGGCGTGCCATTTGGACAGACTATAATCTGGATGGACGGATTGATATCATCGT
>CAMAYW010000015.1 GCA_945862475.1 Bacteriovorax stolpii | reverse complement strand
TTTCATTTTTCGCTCTCAGCAAATTTTGACATTCATCACACCTTAATTTTTAGATTAGGGCGAATTTTTTCTTTAGAATTCATTATACCCTCAAGAATCTTTTCAAAATTTCCACAATTATATTTATCTTTGACCTTTAAAAACCATCTCTCAATTGACCAGTCGTAATTCATAAGAATTTCATCTGTAAGATCATGGGCCACAATAAATAATGCCGCCATCGGTGGTATCTTTTTGTAATTTAACCCAACGGGAAATCCGTCTCCATGAGGAAGCTCTTTTTGCATGGCAAGCATTTGCACCACATCTGGTGGAGCTGCACTGTCTGCTAAAGCAATCTCTGAGGACAACTCTGGAGCACTAAAAAAAATCTTTTGTTCATTCTCAAAAAGCTGAGCCTTCATCTTAAAGAAATCTTTTTTATCTCTTATTTTTGTTAACCTTGGGAATTGAAAAAGTGGAGCATCGTGAATAAAAGAACAATAAATAAACTTTTCTAAACTTATATCTGAAGCCCAATTTAGAGAGCGAGCGATATAAGTACACACGATAGTGAGTACTTTTATGTGCTCCACGAGATAGAAGTCTGTCGTAGTTGGTGATTCGATATATTCGATGTACTTTTGAATCGATTTTCTCGTTCTAAATTTAGTTAGGATCCTATCAAACTCAAGATTAAAATATCTTTTAAAGTCATCAGGAAAGACATTACTATCAAGTAAGGTCTTTGATGTGGTTTGAAAAAGTTGCTTCTTGTTACTGATAATTTTATCAAACTTTTCTTCAGGAATCATTTCATCAAGTTCAACTCCAACTTTATAGCCGAGGCCTGAGCTACGCTTTGAGTACTCCGTTTTATAAATTACTTTTCCTTTTATAGGATCTTGTAACTTAATCCTTGAGGATCCAAAAAAAAGAACCACTCCCCCAGGATTAAAAAGATGAATATTTTTTGATGAAACTAAAAGCCCAAGCCCTTTTTTTGAAATATCTCTTAAGGAAACATTCATGGATGCCATGGCATCGGAGCCTGGCCCTGAGGTGATCGGCTTCACATCAGCAGACTCCTCATCTTGAAAAAAACCTATTCTTAATGAATTTCTATATTCTCTGACGTGAATTTCATTTGGGATATTTATGGATAAATTATCGGTATTAAAATCCAATACCATTCCTTTAAAAAGAGTCTCTCTAAAATGAAGTTTAATAAAGACAGGCAAAGTTGGATCAATTAACTCTCCCGTACTGTTATATTTTACCGAAATTTTTTTATTTTTCGTATCAAGCTCAATCACATCGAAGTGAAACACAAGTTTATGATTGGATTTACTTTGCCAGAGCATCGATTGTTTTTTAACTTTGGCAAGCTCCAGAATTTCAAAAATTTCATCTGGAGACGTCGATACTCTATAGACTTCTAAAAGTTTAGTTGGGTTCATAGTCATAACCCTATGATACTACTAATTCTTTTTTTTATAAAAAATTAAATGAGTATCTGTCTTAGAACGCACCTTAAGGGTTCGGCTGCACCCCATAGAAGCTGGTCACCTAAGGTGAAGGCATTCAAGTAAGTATCCCCCAAGGTCATTGGACGAAGTCTTCCAATTGGTACATGGAGTTTCCCTGACACCGCTGCCGGGGTCAAATCTTTAAGTGTCGCTGGCTTGTTATTTGGAATTAACCTTACCCAAGGATTTGCGACTGAAATAATCTCCTCTAGGGATGAGAGTGAAGTTGATTTTTTTAGTTTTATTGTGAGACCTTGACTATGACAGCGAAGCGCCCCTACACGCACACATGTCCCATCAATTGGGATGGGTGTTTTCGTTTGGAGAATTTTATTCGCCTCAACTTGCGCCTTCCATTCTTCTTTTGACTGGCCAGAAGGTAGTTCAGAATCTATCCAGGGAAGAACATTTAGTGCTAAAGGGTGTCCAAAATGAGCTTTTGGAAAATTCTCCCCATTCATTAAATTTGTCATTTGCTTTTCAAGCTCTAAGGCTTCACCAGAAGGGTTAGCAGCAAACGATTGACCAACGGTTTTCATTTGATCAAGAAGTTCAATCATATTCTTGGCCCCTGCTCCTGAAGCCGCTTGGTAAGTCATAGAGCTCACCCACTCCACGAGATTCTCCTTAAAAAGTCCGTCAAGTGCGATTAAAAGAAGAGAAACAGTACAATTACCACCAACAAAGTTTTTAACTCCCTTATCAATGGATTCTTGAATAAATTTTCTATTCACAGGATCAAGAACAATGATGGCATCATCTTTCATGCGAAGAGTAGACGCAGCATCAATCCAGACTCCCTTCCAGCCAGAGTTTCTTAAGGCAGGAAACATTTCAGTTGTGTAATCTCCGCCTTGACAAGAAACCAGGATGTCCATTTTTGAGAGTTCCTTAATATCCATTGCACCTAATAGGGTCGGAAAACCATTTTTAACATTCGGAGCAGAACTACCTAACTGGCTAGTCGTGAAAAAATATGATTCCATAAATTTGAAATCATCTTCTTGAATCATGCGGTCCATGAGAACCGATCCAACCATTCCTCGCCACCCAATAAATCCCACTCTTTTCATTTTTCCCTCTCAAAATCATTCATCGGACCAGACAAGAAGCTTAGCTTGATTTTTTTTTAAAAGTAAACTTGGATTTTTAAATTTAATTTATTATGATCAATCCGTTGCCTAAAGAGGCGCGACTATTAAGTAGGTTACTGTGAGGTTCTAAAAACCGTTTTAGCAGCTACCGAGGGAAGAGTCGCCGAAGTGATATTAGCAATTTTAGAGGCTAAATCATTGGTTGTTGGGGCTTAATCCCCAAGACTGTCACCGAATATAATCGGTGGGGAGCTTTAGGTAGGCTAAAGATTTCATACCTTTACCTATCTAGTTCCCACTCCCTCAAAAAAGCGATAAATTACCACTCACATCAGGAGAGGAAAATGGGTGCATTCATTGTTTCAAAATTCGGCGGTACTTCTATGGGTGATCTGGCCTCAATGCAAAGGAGTGCCGTGATCGGTTTAGAAAGGAGTTCTACCATTTTAGTTGTCTCTGCCACTTCTGGAACAACTGATCGTTTAATTGAAATTGCAAAATTTGCATCTTCAGGAAATATGCCAGAGTGTGAAAAATTAATCTTTGGAATTAGAGAAAAGCATTTAGGAATTTTAAAACAGACAGGGAACTCTCTTCAAACTCTCACTCAGCTTGAAAGTTATTTTACTGAACTAGATTTACTTGTTCAGAACCTCACCCTTTTAAAAGAACTCACTCCAAGGGCCTATGATCACATGCTTTCATTGGGTGAAAGAATGTCATCTCTCATTTTTAGAGATGTCGTCGCTCAACTTATGCCTCATAAAAATGTAACTCTCTTAGATGCTAGAACGATCATCAAGACAGATTCCAATTTTGGCAAGGCCACTCCTCAAATTAATTTAATTGAAAAAGAGGCGACCGCAAAAATTGATAGAAGTGGTGAAACTGTTTACGTGACTCAAGGATTCATTGGATCTGACTTACAAGGTAACACTACTATTCTAGGTCGTGGAGGCTCAGATTATTCAGCTGCTCTTTTTGCTGAAGGAGTTTCTGCTGATGTCCTAGAAATTTGGACTGATGTCGCTGGAGTCGCAACAACGGACCCACGAATGGTTAAGGAAGCTAAAATCATACCGGAACTTTCTTACTCAGAAGCCGCTGAAATGGCCCAATATGGGGCGAAGATTCTTCACCCAGCTACTATTGCTCCAGCAGTTCGTAAAAATATACCCGTTTTCGTTGGTTCTAGTTTTGCCAAAGACCTCCCAGGAACTTGGATTAGAACCTCCGTTGAAAACAAACCTTCTGTGAGAGCGATTACGAAAAGAAGCTCACAAGCTCTTGTCACGATTACGACTCCGACCATGTATAATGCCTATGGATTTATGGGTGAGTTGTTTGAAGTCTTCGGGCGCCATAGAGTTTCAGTGGACTGTGTGACAACATCTGAGATTTCAGTCGCTGTAACAGTTGATAACACGACTCTAGAGAATGCCTCTTTTATTAAGGATCTCGAGAAAGTGGGGAATATTCAAATTGAAGCAGGTTATTCACTCGTTTCTCTCATCGGTAATGAACTAACTCACAAAGCTTCTCTCGCGAAATCAATCTTTAGTACAATTGATGACGTGAATATTCGTATGATGAGTCTTGGTGCTTCTTCCTATAACTTTAACTTTCTCGTGAAAGAGGAAGATTCTAAACCAGTCATTCAGAAACTTCATAAGGCGCTTATTGAGGCCCAATGAAAATAGCTCTACTCGGGAAAGGGAAAACAGGTTCAAAAGTTCTTGAACTCGCCAAAGATGAGGTCGAGGTCTTTGATACTAAAAACCCTCCGAGTTATGAGAAGCTTATAAAAAACGATGTGATTATCTCATTCCTCCCAGGAGAGGCCTTCACAGAGTTGATCCCGATGCTTCTTGAGACGAAAAAACCAGTGGTAACGGGATCTACTGGTTTTAAATGGCCAAATGACTTTGAACAAACTCTCCAAGAGAAAAATGTAGCGTGGATTCACGCCACAAATTTTTCTCTTGGAGTTGTTGTTTTAAAAAAGCTCATTGAAAAACTTCATCAAATGGATCGCCTCTTTCCTGAGAAACATTTCTCTATCCACGAAGTTCACCATACAAAAAAATTAGATGCCCCATCTGGGACTGCTTTATCCATGAAAGAATGGCTTCAAGTCCCCTGTGAGATCACGAGCGAGAGAACGGGAGATGTCGTTGGGCTTCATACACTCACTCTAGAAACTCAAGGAGAAATCATTCGCCTTGAGCATGAGGCTAAAGACAGAACTCTTTTTGCTGAAGGCGCTCTTTGGGCGGCTAAATATATTCACAGTAATAAAATAAAACCAGGACTTCACGCCTTTCAAAAAGTTGTAGAATCCCACTTGTCTCTTTAAGGAGTTTTTATGAATCTTAATCAATACCCACTTTGGACTGCAGTGGTGACTCCCCTTCTTGATAACGGAAATGTTGATTTTGAATCCCTGACTAACGTTGTTCAAAGTCAAAATGAAGCTCATAATGGACTTTTAATTTTAGGCTCGACTGCAGAAGCACTGAATTTAAATTTATCCGCCAGAAAATCAATTATTGAGCATGTTGTAAAGATGAAGCCTGCCTCACCTATCATGGTGGGAGTTGGTGGGAATCTTTTAGAAGAACAAAAAGAATGGATCAGTTACTTAGAGACACTTTCAGTGCATGCCTACCTTCTTGTAACCCCTCATTACGCTAAACCAGGTCCAGTCGGACAATATGAATGGTTTAAAGCGCTGATGGATCATTCAACTAGACCTTGCATGCTCTACAATGTTCCTGGAAGAACGGCCGTCGCCATGTCAACTGAAGCAGTTAAGCGACTTAATACTCATAAAAATTTTTGGGCAATTAAAGAAGCATCAGGCTCAGTG
Organism: Bacteriovorax stolpii; assembly: GCA_945862475.1. Classification (GTDB taxonomy): domain Bacteria; phylum Bdellovibrionota; class Bacteriovoracia; order Bacteriovoracales; family Bacteriovoracaceae; genus Peredibacter. The sequence goes on along the minus strand of CAMAYW010000015.1, from coordinate 10,938 downwards.
GATAAATTTAAGGAATACCTTGTAGCGGCAGGTGGGAAAGGTGTTTATTGCGGAGACGATGCTTTAATGCCTGAGTTTTCTAATGCTGGTTCGATTGGTTTAGTTTCTGTGGCCTCAAACGCCTGGCCAAAAGCAACTCATCTCTATGTTGAGCAATGCTTAAATAAAACAATTAAAGAAAAAGATATGTGGGCGAAGGCATCAAACTCACTTTTCGTTTGTTCCAACCCAGTACCCGTCAAACGACTTATGTTTGAACAAGGACAGATAAAATCCCCAAAGATGGTAGCACCTCTCACGCATGAAGATATGGTATCGGCCTCACCGGTATTAGAGGCGAATAAAGAAGTTGAATCTTGGTTTAAAAAGGAAATGTAATATGAACTGGCAAGAAACTTTAGACCTTTTAGAAAAAGGCACTGTTCGCTCGGCCCATAAGATTGATGGGAAATGGGTTGCCAATAAAGAAGTGAAAGAAGCGATTCTTGCTGCCTTTAAGGCCGGGGAGCTTCATCAGTTCCCAAACGGATTTGTCGACAAACATAATCTTCCTCCACGTGAATTTAAACCGGAAGATAAAATCCGTATGGTTCCTGGTGGCTCAAGTGTGCGTAGAGGCGCCTATGTTTCTTCAGGTGTGATTATCATGCCGCCGGCCTATATAAACGTTGGTGCTTATGTTGATAGCGGTACGATGGTTGACTCTCACGCGCTGGTTGGATCTTGTGCCCAGATTGGAAAAAATGTTCATCTTTCTGCTGGAGTTCAAATTGGTGGGGTGTTGGAACCCGTTGGGCAAACACCTGTCGTCATCGAAGATAATGCTTTTATTGGGGCAGGGGCCGTGATTGTTGAAGGGATACAAGTTTCTGAGGGAGCAGTGATCGCTCCGGGGACAATTCTTTCACGTGGTGTTCCTATTTATGATTGCGTTAAAGAGCGAGTTTTAGAATTAGGTGAGGCCATTCCTCCCTATGCAGTTGTTGTCACTGGCTCAAGACCGGCCTCAGCAAATCTTACCTGGGCCAATAATCTAGGACTTCAGATGAGATGTGCCATGATTATAAAATACAAAGATGCTAAAACTTCAGCGGCCCTTGAACTAGAGAGTTTACTCCGCTAAATTTTTAACATGAATTTAATTAAAACCTTAATAATCACTATGAGCATTATGTTGAATGTCGCCCATGCTTACACTGATGAAGTCTTCTATAAGATAAAACCTGGAAAACTCCACAAAGGTGGAACTGTAAACGTTAGTATATTAGATGAAAAAGACTCATTTAAAGTTAAAATGCGATATGAGATTTCAAAGAAAACATGGCTTCCAGTCCCAACTCATTACCTAAAAGGTGAGACTGTTCAGGAACTTCCGCTCTCTTTCAAAGATGAAAGGGGCTACCTTGAATTAGAGGCGCTGGGCACAATCTCCACTCCGAAAGCTGTTATGACCTTTCTGAAAAGAACTGATTTTGGAGAATTGAAAAATGCTTATGAGATTTTAGTTCGCCCTATCAATGGTAAGTTTAGAACAAAAATCATCTACCACCCAGAAATACCATCTCTTGGCTGGGGGAAGGTAGATATTTCATTTATTGATAGTAATCCATTATTTAATGGCTACGAGGTCGTAGCAGAAATTAATCCTCAGGACGAGTATACCGTACAAGATATTTAATCTCATTGAGTCTTTCAAGCAGTTCTGATTCACTGATCCAATAAGTCTCTTTTTTACTAAAGTCTCTAATTTGATATTTGCAAACGCCCTTATCTTCTTTGATACCAATAATTGAATTATTTTTTTTATCAATTTTTGCAGTAACTGTTATTCCTTGTGATAAATTTGTCACAACAGTTCTTCTTAAATTTTCGAGATCTTGTTTTTTTTCTTTAACATCAGAAGTTTTTTTAAAATAATCTGAAAGGCTGCTCATACCAGTTAGGTTATTAGCATTCTGGTCTCTGTCAAAACAAGATTCAAAAATGGTTGCAACTTTTTCGAGATCAGACTTATCTTCTTCGCAGTTTTCTAAGCTCTCCTGTCGAGGCCGATCAGTGCAATAACCTTTAAAAATGAGGTCTGTGAAGATGTCGTCAACAGTGGTTTTGTTAATATTATAATAAGTATGGTTAGAAATTTTATAATCACTTGTCACAGACATCAGAAGATCATTTGCAGCTTCGTATGCATAATTTTCTGACGGCTTTACATCTTTAAAGTCTTTTAACGGAATTGTGAGCTCAGTTTTACATCCCATGAGGTTCTTCTCAATCATAGCATCAAATTTTTTTCTCCTATCTAATTCCTGCTCTAGTTTAGAAATCTTATTTTTATAAGCATCTATTAAACCATTTTCAATCCTTTCTTTTCTAGCTTTTGCCTCGATGTAATCTTGAACACTTCCTGAGAAATTTTCATCTACAAAATTCTGTCCAAGTGAACCAAGTAATTTGGAAAGTTGGTCCTCAGGATTCGTTTCAGTAAATAAGTTAGGTTTTACATGATAAATTCTATAACAGTCTTCAACCTTGTAAGTGAGAAGATTATTATTTTTAGGAGCGTAATCCAGAGTACTTTTCAAGCAGTAACTCATCTTTAAAAATGATTTTTCTTGTTTTGTTTTTTTCGCTTTATCTTCAAGTGCTTTCTCTTTATTTAATATCTCGTTATAAAGAGCGCGATTTAAATTAAATTTTTCTTCAATAGACCCATACTTTGCATTAAAATTCGCTAAAAAATCACTTTCATTCTTTATGTCCCTCTCTAACAATCTTATTTTTGAACTAATAAAAAAAGGTTCTCTTGATGGTGGAGCATCTTGTGCCATGCAATTGGCCATAGAAGCTGTCTTAATTAGAAATAAAGTAAATAAACGCCTATACATGGAGTTCTTTTCGGTAAAAAAGGAAGGTAACTGAGTGAAAAAGTATGAGAGATAAGCAAAAAAAAAGGGCCCCCTGCAAAGGACCCTTGTTTGGCTTTAGTTAAGGCCAGAATTCCGTCTCTGGTCTAAATCATCCTTGATTCTTAATTTTGGCTTATTCCCATCTTAAGATTAAGGAAAGGAAAGGGGAAATCTTTCTTTTCTAACATTAGCTGACTTGTTGCTCAATAGGACACAAAACCTCGTGTTATCAGCACCTTGGCCAGCAACACGAGGCATCTATTTTAAAAATCTATCTTGTTGAAATTGTTTTTTGAATCCACTCGTAACCAGATGAAACTTTCGAATAAATTCCGTATTTATTTGGAGCTGCACAACCTTCACCCCAAGAAACGACACCAACTTGAACAGGATCATTCTGATGATCAAAAACAACCAGTGGGCCACCGCTATCACCTTGGCAAGAATCTTTACCACCGCCAGCGTATCCAGCAGCAATCATCGTGTCATCAATAGCACCATCATAAGAGCTAGGACGATTCGCTTCCTCGTTAGTTACGATAGGAACAACAACCTTATTAAGGTCTTCTTTATAGTTGTCTCTATTCTCTCCAATATTACCAAATCCATAAACTGTAGCATCAACACCAGCACCTTGGTGGCCCTCGCTTTCAAAGGATTCAGATGCAAGCTTAACTGGCGCAAGTTTCGTTTTATTGAAATCAATTTTTTCAGTCAGTTCTACAAGGGCAAAGTCATTTGCCATCGTCGTACGATTATATTTTGGGTGCTTTATCACTCTTTTAATTTTAAAAGTCACGCCTTGCTCTTTTAAATTTAGGATCCCGCCCTTTACACTACTAAAGTAACCAGCACAATGAGCAGCCGTTAGAACCCATTTATTGGAAATGATACTGCCTCCACATGAACCAGAAAGACTTACCATGTAAGGAGTCTCAGAAAGATCCTTCACTCTTTCGCCACCAACTATTTTTTCCGCTGCAGAAGTAGAGCTTGAGAATCCAAGAAATGAAGAGAGAACTAATGCACTAACGAGCTTTTTGTTTTTCATAACACTCTTTATGAAAGGGGTTTTTAATACTTTAATTATGATTGAAAATAATTATGACGCGTGAGAGTGAGGAAAAATTTGACTGGTGAATGGCCATTTGAAATTTGCGGGGACCTATGGCCCCCGCAAAAGAATTAGGATTTTGTCTGAGACAGGACTTCAGCTCGAAGATCTTTTCTAAGAATTTTACCTACATTTGACTTAGGTAACTCTTTTCTAAATTCAATCGACTTTGGAATTTTATAGGAAGTTAAATTCTCGCGACAATATTTCATGAGTTCATCTTGAGTTAATGACTCATCTTTTTTAACCACGAAAATTTTAACGACTTCTCCAGATTTTTCATCAGGAATTCCAATGGCAGCGCACTCAAGAACTTTTGGATTCTGAGCAATCACGTCCTCAAGCTCATTTGGATAAACATTAAATCCTGAAACAAGGATCATATCTTTTTTGCGATCTACAATTTTGATGAACCCTTGCTCAGTCATAAATCCAAGGTCACCCGTTTTAAAAAAACCATCTACTGTCATCACTTTCGCCGTTTCATCAGGACGATTGTAGTAGCCCATCATGACCTGAGGTCCGCGGATGGCAATCTCACCAATCTCACCCAGAGGAACAGTATTTCCATTGTCGTCTTTAATTTCGACCTCAGTTGAAGGAATTGGTACCCCAATAAATCCATTATACTCTTTTAAAGTCATTGGATTAATACATGCTGCCGGTGACGTCTCAGTGAGACCATAAGCTTCAATAAGTGGCTGGCCCGTGACCTGCTTCCACCTATCAGCAACAGCTTTTTGAACCGCCATACCGCCACCAAGAGTCAATCTTAAAGATGAGAAGTCCAATTTCCTAAATTCCTCATTATTGAGAAGTCCATTGAATAGAGTATTGACTCCAGTAAACGCCGTAAATTTCCACTTGGATAATTCTTTTACGAACCCAGGAATATCTCTTGGATTTGTAATGAGAACGTTTAGTGCTCCAACAGAGTTAAAGATGAAGCAATTCGCTGTTAAAGAAAAAATGTGATAAAGAGGGAGTGGCGTAATAATAATTTCCTTACCATCAGTGATAAAGTCTTTAATCCATGCCCGAGCTTGAAGCATGTTTGAAACAATATTTTTGTGTGTAAGAATGGCGCCTTTCGCTACACCCGTAGTACCACCTGTATATTGTAAGAAGGCAATATCTTCTGGTTTTACGTTCGGTTTTTTGTACTTGTCTGCATCACCTTTCTGAACGCAAGATTTAAAATCTAGCATATTGGGAAGATTAAATGGTGGAACCATTTTCTTCACATTCTTAATAACAAAATTCACAATATAATTTTTTGGAAATTTTAGCATATCTCCAATTTGAGTAACCATGATGTGTTTGACAGGAGTATGCGCCACAATTTTTTCTAGAACATGAGCAGAGTTTGCAAAAATGACGATTGCCTTTACGTCGGCATCTTTTAATTGATGCTCTAATTCTCTCGGTGTATAGAGTGGGTTTACGTTAACAGCAATCATTCCTGCTCGTAAAACTCCAAAAAGGGCGATTGGATATTGAAGAATATTTGGCATCATGAGAGCGACACGATCACCTTTTTGAAGATGTAAGTCATTCTGAAGATAACTTGCAAATTTTCTACTTTGAATCTCTATATCCTCATAACTTAAGGTTGTCCCCATATTATGAAAGGCAGGATTGGATTTAAATTTTTTAAATCCAATTTCTAGCATCTCATTAATAGATGAATACTCACTTGGGTTAATTTCAAGGGGAACTCCAGCGTCGTAAGCCTTATGCCAAATCTTTGTCATCATAGTCTCCAGAATTATTTTAATTGGTTTTGAATTTTGTGAATAATAAGATCAAACGTTTTATAAAGATCGTCCGAGTGGGCCTTAGCAAAATATTTTTCTGCTCCTGAGTTAATTGTAACCTCAGAACAATGATCAATACCTTCCATCCAACAAGTCCAGTGAACATTAGCGGCGGGGCCAAACCATTTTGTAAATTTCTCTGATTTCTCGCGGATCATTTGATCTAAGGCCGGAGTATGTTCCATGTGGCGAAAAGTGATATTGACGTTCATAATGATCTCCTTAGTTATAAGTCACCATTATATGAGCATCAGCAACATGACTTAGAGTGACAACAAAAAGGTATATGAAAATCTCTCAATACTAGACTAAGCTAATTTGTTTTTTACAACCAGCCGAACAGCGGCCGGAAGAATTTCAGCTGGAATATCCATAAAGTCTTTATGAGGAACAAAACCATATTGCCCGTAATAAAAAAAGTAGATGATTTCAAATTTTGCTTCGTTAAGTTCTTTTTCCAGATCAAGCGAATCAAGAATTCGCCTCACTGGAGTCCAGACATTCAGCATCTGCCAAAGAACATTCTTCTCATCAAACATAAAGCCATCAGGAATGAACAACTTTTTCCTGTGAACCATAGATTCAGCTACAAATATCCCTTTTGGACTCAAGTAATCACTGACTAATTTTAAGTAGCTCGATCGATCGGGATCATCGGTAATACAGTGAAGTAGATGCGAGTCTATGATGATATCGAATTTCGCCTTGAAGGTGATATCTGGATGGGTGACATCTCCTAAAACTACTTCGATGTCATGCCCCTCAGATGCAAAAATACTTTTCGCTTGAAGAAGGGCCGATGATGAAAAATCAATCAGTGTGACCTTCGCTCCAAGGCGAGCTAGGTGGAGCGCAACTCCTCCCCTCCCCGATCCCATTTCAAGAATAGAGAGACTACTCCAGTCAACTTCTTGTAAAAATTTATTTTTTGCTTCAACAATAAAATGAAACAATCCTTTCGAATAAGTCGCTGCCTCATCACGCAGCTCGGAAACTGATCGATAATTCTCATTTTTATAAAATTCTTCGTAGTTGTCCTGCAAGTTCATAAGAAAAAGTGTAAGATGGTTCCATGACAAAGCAAAAACATTTTTACTTAATTCGTGGATTAATTCGTGAACAGGGCCATTGGGGTAACTTCGTTGACCATCTGAAATCAACATTTCCAGATGCACTCATTACAATGATTGAGATTCCTGGAGCAGGAATTTATTTCGAAGACTCTAGTCCTCCCTCTGTAAGAGGAATTGTAAAGCGAATGCGGCAAGACTATTTAAAAGCGAAAATGGCCGATGAAGATTCTCATCTGATTGCCATTTCTCTTGGTGGTATGATTTCTGTTGAGTGGATGAGAACATTTCCTCATGATTTTCATAGAGCGACTTTGATCAACACGAGCCTTGGTGGAGTATCTCCTATTTTTGAGCGCATTATTCCGAGTGCTCTTGTCTACTTGTTAAAGGTTCCATTTCTAAGAGGTCGTCAAAAGGAATCTCACATTTTAAAGCTCGTTTCTAATCACGAGGATGCATTTGTAAAAACTCTCGATTTATGGGAGCAGATTCAAGAAAAACATCCGGTAAGTTTAGACAACACTCTAAGGCAATTATTTGCTGGAGCTCTGTTTACTGGAAAAAACTTTACCCCACCGATCCCTGTATCGATTCTAGCTTCTACAAAAGATCGTATGGTGAATGTTAAGTGTTCGAGGGCCATTGCTCAAAAGTGGAATGTTCCCATTACAGAACATCCTACTGGGGGCCACGACTTATCAGTAGATGACCCCTCTTGGATTGCTCAAGAGATTAAAAAATCTATCGCTGTACCTTAAGTTCGTTCTCGAGAGCTTTTCTAGTGAATACTCTCCTAACGGGTTTTTGATCATTCCCGTTTTTATCTTTAAGGCTATAGACGAGTTTATTTTGTTTTCTTTCGACCTTCACCTCAAACGGTGGATTCGAACCATTTTTCAATAAGAGAATAATTTCTCCCGATTTTTCTAACTTACCTATTTGATCGACCGGAATACTTTTTTCAATCTGATTCAAACTTAATCCTGTTGGGTTCACAAGGAGAACTTTATACTGCTCATCAGAAACAGAAAGGGTGATGGCATTAGGCGCAGAAGTAGAATTCGGCTCAACCAAAATGGAACCATCTGAAAAACTCTTCACATTCACTAACTTTGCCTGCTCTCTGGCCAGAGAATCAGAGTTCTCGGCTGACGTGCGTCTACTAGAGCCCCCAGAATTGGAAGAATTTTTAAAAGCACTCCCGCCACTAGAGAGATTACTTAACTTTCCTGCCTCAGAAAAGCTTGCAGGATTTCGTGAGGACGAGTCTCCATCAAGATTCGAGTTATTTGAAAATGATGCTGATGAATTATGTCCAAAAGTATTTGAATATTGAGAAAACTTCTCCCTAGGTACTATCGGCTTCTGATCAGAAGATGGGGAAAGATCCGCATTTTTTCTCGAAATTGCGTCATTAAGTAATTTTGACTGAGTTTCAGTTAGTTTCCTTTGCTCATCAAGGAGAGCACGAAGAGTCTCAATTTCTTTTTTATAAAGAGAGTCTTTAGCTGAGTCTGCTGGCGAAAGTTGATTTGTATCGGATAAATTTTTAGTCTTTCTCCAGTCTTCGTAATCATTTTCCAAATCTGACAATAAATTTTTCTTTTTATCGTCAGTCATGTTTTCAATTTTTTGCTTATCAGTCTTTTTGTCATCAATTGATGAAGCTGATGAAGATGCAGCAGAATAGTCCGGATTAAAAGTAAACGGCGCTTGAGCTGGATCCTCTTTCGAAGGATTCTTTTGATCTGCAAATGTACCATCTTCTTTGGCCGGACCAATTGGGGATGAACCATCTAGAATAAAATTCTCCTCAGAAACCTCATCATACGCAAAATAATCATCTTTAGAAATTTCTGAAAGTCCTTCTTCATTACGAACATTCATCCATTCAAGACTGCTCCCACCACCATCTCCTGAAATAGAATTATGAGATCTACTTAACATTTCAGCTACGTTTTTGGTAAAAGATAATTTTGCACCTTTTTGGAATGTTATAAAATTTTTGATATCCGAAGTTAAAGGGTCTTTAACTTTTTTTACAAAAAATTCGGAACGACATTCTATCATTGTACTTTTTTTACAATGACTGGCCTTATACTCATTAAAAGTTATCTCAGACTTATTTTTGATCTTAAATTTTGAATCACAAATCTTTTTATTAAATGCATGAAAATCAGGATTGGTCTTAATATCAGTATTAAAGCTATTGGTAAGAATCATTTCCAAATCATCAGGCACAGAATCTTTAACACCCACAAAAACCTTAGACTTGATAGAGTCGATTTTTTTACAGTAACCACCATAGATTTCTGGACAACTCTTAATATCTGCACCCTTCGACGAACAATCATCAGGATGCATTCCAGGATGATCCTGTAAATGGGCTTCAACTATCGCTTGCTGGGTGAGTGGTAGATCATTATCCGAGACGGAACGATGTTGAAACAGTAAATCCTTTGCTAGTCGATTCGATTGCCATTTAGTGGCACGCCCAATGTCTGGTCTGATAAAGAAATCTTTAAGTGAGTTATTGAATTGTTTTAATTTTTTTTCATCAAGGACATTGCCCAGACATCCATGAATTGAGCAACCAGTTTTACTAGTGCCGACGTAGGATTTAAGCGTACCAAGTAATTCAATCTTCTTTTTGTTGAGTTTTTCTAATTCGTAAAAATCTTGAGTAACCCCTCTCCTTGAAGCAAACTGATTTGAAACATTCTTTTTACTATTTAATTCCTCATTTGAAATTGGATCAATAGTAAGAAAGGTTTTTACCATCGGATTATAATTAAGAAAGATCATCTTATTTTTTAATAATTCAATTTGCTCTTTATTCTTCTCTTTAAAGGAAGGAGAGTTTGCCATGAGTGAATTATATTTTGCCATAAGTTTTCTGAAATCCCAGTCTTCAGGATTGAAATTATTGAGATCCAAATCTGAAAGGGCCTTACTGACTTTTTCAAATGATTCTTTTTGCTTGAAAGCAATGAACTCCCTACCAAAGACACACTGGCCCTCCGCGGGAGCACTTTCCTCTAAAAGTGACTGAGCAAATTTATTACCTTCATTTTTAATCTTATCTCTAGATTCGTTGTCATAATACTTCTCATAAATCTTTCTAGCCTCTTCATTAACATCACTTTTTTCCGACTCAGAATTTGATATCAAAGGAGAAGATTTTGATTGTTCATTAAAGAGCGCATGTACCGGGCTTTTCGATATCCATAACTCAAGGCACTGCACGTTTTCTTGACAAATAATTGATGCGTCAAAGAGAACTTTTCCATTTTCTTGAATGGCATTATTAAAATTTTTTTCATAATTTTTAGGCAAAGAGTCTAGTTTGGTTTTATCGCTGGGCTTGGCTCCCCTGGCAAGTAATTGACCTAGAATCGGATTTTTTATTGCTTTGTCTCTTAAGCAATTGCAAATATCGATATCTCCATAGATAAATCTTAAGTTCTCTTCTGGTGTTGGCTGCATACCACGACTGGACCAGGCGTAAGATTCTTTGTTATTGAAGCAGCTCTGAATCTCTAGAACATCGTTTACATTTGTCATCTCCGGAGGCACAGGGACAGGATTACCAACACAAAGAGCATTGTTTTCGTCATTACGAATACGGTTGAAATAAAAATCGGAATAACTAACATAGGGAAACGATTCTTTCGTGTAGGTGATTAAAACAAAAAATAATACGAGATAAATACGCCCTAAACCCATAGACCTTCCTTTACCAAATTCTTTTCGTCAGAATGAGAGCTGAACTTAAGCATTCTAAAGGGAAACCCTTGAAACTAATGATGATCTGGTAAAATCAGGAGCTTAGGATTCTTTACAATGCCCTAAAAAGCTGACAGTTTAATGTAAATTCAGGTGGATAAATTGAAATGACTAAATTTACTTCTCTCCCCCCAGGACATTCTCTTGTCGTGACTCAAGATGGGTCAGAAACTCTCTTCTCGGATCTCTTTCAAGAGGCCTGTCACTCCACAACAGGTGCCAAGGCAGAAACACTTCTTCAT
>CAMAYW010000014.1 GCA_945862475.1 Bacteriovorax stolpii | reverse complement strand
TTCACTGCCGTGAGCTCAACTGCCGCTGCTGACGAAGATGTGACTCTTGATACATCGATGGATCTCTTTCTTCGCGCGACTTATCAGTATCGTCCAGTGGATGAGTTTATGATGGCACTTTCTGCACAAGCGACATCTATTGGTGAAGTCACAGGAGAGTATGGGGCATCGAGCTTAACTCAAAATGCTCACGTGGATATGGATTTTCTATATCGAGCCAAATATTTGATTCTTGATAATCTTACGGCGAATTTCCACTACGGAATGTCTCGTAATGAGAACTACGGCCAAGATATTGCTGGTACAAACTTCGACGTGAAACAACGTCGGGAAAACTACTACGGCTTTGGTATCGATTACTTATTCTAAATTTCACTTCGGTTCCGGTAGCGTTTGAAGTTACCGGAACTTCAAAATCATCCTCTAAGTCCCTGAATTGACGTCATTTCATATCTGAATTTTCAACACCCCGCTGTGTAATCTTTATAGTTAATCTGTTGGCAAAATGGTCTTTTGGTTAGCATGAGATCAATTTCAAATTCCATAGGATTAATTATGAAAATGTCATCTGCCATGATTCCACTTCTTTTGTTGTCTTTAGTTGCTTGTCAGTCGGAGAGTAAAAAATCAAAGGCGAGTCAAAAGTCTGAAGAAGTGTCGACTCCTACGAGTGATGGTGAGACAAGTCACCCAAGATTAAAAATCACAAAGAAGAGAAAAACAGAGCTTAAAAAAGATTTCTCAAATTTTTCAATTTTTAAAGAGGACATCAACTCTTACAAGGTTAATTTTGAGGCCATCAGTGGTCATTATTCGAATGCGATTGTTGAGTGTGCCAAAGGTCACTTTGATCGAGAGAAAGAATTATTCTTAGCAAGTTTTGACGAAAGAGGAATGAAGGCTTCTGTGGAATTATCTGTGAGCGATAAGGATCCCTTAGATGTTGAATTTGAATGTAAAGTGATGGATCAAGATGTTGAGCTCGATGATGCAAAAATTCACTTGAGAAAAAGTTTTGTCGTTAGTGGAATTAAAAATCCTTACTCATTGGGAATTGGATTTGGCCCTATTGAAACCCTCGTGTTTGAGGAAGGAGCGATGCTTTTAACGGAAGGTGTTTATCTTAATATTGAAGCGAAGGAGATTATTTCTCGCGGTGGAGAAATTGTAACCTTCACTGAAGAAAGTACCTTGAAGGCCTTAGATGATCAGCATGGTGCCTCCGGTGGGATTATTAATATAGTGACGGAAACAGCATTGGGAAAACTTAGTGTTCAATTAAGAGGTAAAAACGCTGGAAAGCAGACAAGAGTTCCGGAAGTGATGAAAGAGATTCCAGGAAGAGATGCGGCCCTCAATGGTACTTGTAGGGGATCAACAGATAATTATTCTTATAAAGATCAACGCTGTTTTGGGAAAAGAGGCCATCAGGGATTCAAAGGAAATAAGGGATTTAATGGTTTAAATGGTGGATCTTCTGGGGCCTTCTTTTATAAGGCGAAAAAATTAGATGATCTCAAGATAAAAGTAGATTTCTTTCCAGGTAAAGGAAGCGCAGGCGGAATTGGGGGAGAAGGCGGCCAAGGAGGCCCAGGAGGAGTTGGATCCGTTCTTCATGTGAAAAATGATAGGGGAGGAATAGATTGTCGAATATGTGATCAAAAATCTATTAATGGTGAAAAATATAAATATCCAGATGGAATTCAAGGGGCCAAGGGTGATCTAGGTGATTTCGGCGATGCTGGTGAAGATGGCGCCGCTGATAACTCAATCGTTCACTATCTCGTTGGTGATATGAAGTTTAATTTTAATGATTCTTGGCAAAATTTTTAAGGAACAAAAATGAAATCGTTATTAAATATCATTGCATTTGCAATCGTCACAACCAGTTGTTCAAAAACCATCACGGAAATTAGAACCGTTTCAGAGACTGAAGAATTAAGAGTGGGCGAGGCACAAAAAGTAAATTTGTTAAATGATTTATTAAACTCAGATGCTCCCAATCTCGCTCTGGCGGATATCCTTTCAAGATCCTTTGGAGAGAATAGAAAAGAGCTCGTTCTGTCACTCGTGGGAGAATTAACACCAATTGAAGCAAGACTTATTCTTCAAGATATTCAAAAGAAAAATGAACAGATAAAAAACAATTATCTTTATCATTCAGAGTCCTATCAGCAGAATAAATCCCTCATCGAGACTTCGCTTCTCAATAGAAGAGCTTCAATAGATTTTAAAATTGAAGATCAATTAAAAGTGGGAACATTTAACTATCTTAAAAGTAAGCACCTTGATGAAATTCTTGTGGCCTTTGATAAGAGAGCGAGTGAAATTTCAAAAGATCTCGCCATGGATGTCGCGATTGCCATTGCTCAGTCTAATCCACTAGCTGCCCAAGAGATTGAATCTAAGGTTAAGGGTAGTAGTCCTGAGGACTCTGTTCGGGCCATTCAAAGTACAAAAGAATTTATCGAGAAGGCCGATCAGTATTTTAAGAATTCAAACCTCAATGAAAATGAGCAGTATGCCGTCGTTTTAAGTGGAATGGTTGCTTTTGGAGTTTATGAGGCCATAAAGGACAATAACGGTTTTAAAAAAATTGTCGATGAAGCAGGAAGAGTTATCCGAGATGTTCAAGAAATCCAGCGAAAAGCGAAAGAGTTTACTGTCCTTGTATCATCATTAAAAAAGCATTTTAAAGAAACTGAAAAAAATGTTTCTGATCTTACGGATGGTCTTTCTGGAGTAGGAAAAGATCTAGATGATATGTACCGAGAGGCTAGAACCACAAGGTCAGGTCCCACAAATATTCATTCGAAGAGGATCTTTGATTTCTTGTACAAAAAAGTCATCAAGGGTGAAGACGCCGATTCATCTGAAACGAACGAGAGTATTCTTTCAAAGCAAGGCAAGATTAATGCTAATCTTCAAAAGAGTGTGGATGCTGCAGGACATTTAGCTGATAATTTAACAAACATTATTGGTTCGGCGAATAAACTTTCGATGCTCTTTGGAATAAAGCCTTCACCTGATTTACAAAAGGTGATGGATAAGGCGCAGAAAGTAAGTCAGCTTGTGACGACGGCAAAAAATGTCATGACCGGATGGATGTCAGGTGGGGCCCTTGGTGCTGTCACTGCACTTTCAGTCTCTCCTATTCCCGGACTCAATTCAAAAAGTGCTGAGTCTGCTAAGCTCGATGAAATAAGCAAAAAACTTGATATTGTTATTACGAATCAGAAAAAGATCATGGAAATGCAGTTAGAGACCATGAACATGATTAAGAATCTAGCACTTCTGATTGATCAATATCATCAAGAAGAGATGAGGGCCCTTTCAGAACTAAGAGACATTGGACTCGTGAATTTAGAGGTGACGAAGGCGCTACAGAATAAAGATCTTAGAAATTGTGAACGGATGGTTAATTTCCAATTAAGGTCAGTATGGTCTCGCTATGATTTTCAAAAAGATTCTTTTCATAGTATCGGTCAAATACCTCTAATCAATTCAAAATTTTTAGGAAGTATTCAGAACCTATCTGACGTTCAGAGAATCATCACATCAGTGGAGGAGTCTGGTTTCTCTCACTGTCAAACAGGTCTATCGGAAGCATTTGGTGGAAATTCAACAACTGAAAATCCATTAAGAATCATTTTTGAAAGTGATGAAGAGAATAATCTCACAAAATTTCAAAAGGAAAGATATTTACCATTGGTGTCTCTGTTTCATTTTTTAATTGGTGAAAGAGATGTGAATTCAATTCCGTTGCATCTTCCTGTTTCGAATCTTTCTGGACTCAAATTTAAAACTCCTTATATTGATTTTCCGAGTGAACATTCAAATACAGGAGAGGATCATTATGAATTAGATCACCTCATTTCGGTTAAAAATCTTGAGAGATATTTAAGTTATCTTCTGATTCTTCATCCTTTCTTAGAGGTCGATAAGCCAGTCTGGATGAAATCATTCCAAGAAATCGTAGAAACGTATCTCAAGAATTCAAACTCTCAATCAAATCAAAACATGCGAGGGCATTTCTTTTTAAATAATGCACTTCGGTTAGTTCAGTCTTCGATTGCTCAGGAGGCCATCCTCGCTGGTGAGCCGCTCATTCACAAGATTCATGAACTTTATTACAGCGAGATTTTATCTAGCGAGAGTTGTGAGAGGGTTTATCTTAAAGATGCACCAAGGACGGACTATCCTTTAGTTTGCTCAGTGAGAGGAAATAAGCTCCTCATGAAAAACTTATTACACTATGCCGTTTCTTATAAAATCCAGCGTGATCTTCAAATTCTAGAAAACTATGAGATTGCTTATAAGGAAGGAAATACCTCTCAGTTAGCACTCATTTTAAATCCCAAATTGAATCCTTCAAAAATTAAATTTATGAAAGATGAAAGTGAAGGCTTTTTCACCCTAACGGTGACTCTTGAAGGTAATAAAGAGGAAATGATTAGACTTCCAAATCCTAAAGAATTGAAAAAGGGAGAAATCATCTACACTGAGAACATGATGAGGCTTTTCACCATGCAAGACGCTGTGATCGAAGCTTTAACCAAGGTCACTCCAGTTTCTCGCGAAAATAAAAATTCTGGACTCCTAAAATTAATCTTAATAAGAAATGAGCGATAATATGAAGCTGATGTTATTAATGGCGATTCTTTTCTCGAGCGTTGGGCATGCAAGTGATGTCGTCTTTATTGATTATCTCATCGAAATGGATGATGAAACGTACTTAAGTTCAAATCCTAGAATTTATCGAGCTGAGGGTGAGCATCAATGCCAGTCAAAAGATAGTCTTGGCCATACTTGTAACGTGATCGGAGTGAATTTTACGGATTGTAATGTCGCTTTTTTTAATCTTAAGAAAGAAGATTGCTGCAAGGGTTCCCGCTATGGCGGGAACTCAATTGGTTTTAAGGTTACAAAGTGCACGAACTTTAATTAGAGGTTCTTATGCTTGAACTTGTAGAACTCATCATTATCTGGATCAAAAAGAAGATCTTAAAAAAATAATTTGCCCCTACGGAAATGTTCTCACTTATTTCTCCTTTGGAGCACAGTGTCTCTTGAATAAAGCTATCGCTGTGCTTAGAATTAAGTAATAAGAATGAGGAATAAATGAGTCGAAGAAAATTTGCTCTTAGCTGGGGTCGTAAGCTTTTTTTTGGTATTTCATGGCCCCTATCAACGATCTTAGGTCTACTCTATTTTCGAAGCTTTATTTTGCCACAAAATGCGACTGAGTTCTTTTACGTTCTCTTTACTTATTTTGGCCAGTTCGGTGTTCTTAACTCTATTTTTTATTTCCTTCTTTTTGCTCCTGTCGTTTTAATCTTTCCTACTTAATATATTTAAAGATTTTGGTACTTGATTCTTATTTTAATTTTAAATGTACTTATCTTTTTAGATGCTTTTTCTTTTTCGATGTTTCATGAGCACATCTATGGGTATATTTATAAGATCATTTTACCAAATGGCTTTCACCATTTTATAGGTGGATCAGTCGGGCTCATCTTATTGAGTGCTGGTCTTCTTGCGAGTGCGATCATTATTTGGCTTCGGGGTGAGAATCTTTGGCGATCTATGCAGGCACGTTTTAGTAATCCTGTTAGTAACTGGTATTTAGTTTTGATTCTCATGTCATTTGGACTCAGTAAGGTGATGTTTCATTATGGCAGTATTCACCCGAAACTTAGCGGTGTTTTTCCTATAAATTTTAATCTTAAAAAAATAAGTAAAACGTTTCCTGATAATCGTCAGTTCTTCTACCCATCAGGGGATTTAGAGTGTCGTGGAAAACAAAATCCGAATCTCGTTCTAATCGTTTTGAATGAGTGGGATAGAAAAGATTTTAATTCAACAAAAATGCCTAAAGTTTTTCACATGAGAAAGCATTCTCTGACCTTTAACTCTCATGTATCCAATGGACTAGATTCCGAAACCGGCCTTTACTCTTTAATGTACTCCGTTCCTTCGTCTTACATGGATTCAACTCGTAAAATAAAACCCGCTTTTTTTGAGGTTTTAAATAAAAGAAAATATGAAATTGTTGATTTTGATAATTCAGAGAAAGACTCGATTGCGCATGACGAGTCTCTTCATTTAAAAATTAATCAGTGGTCAGAGAACCGTACTGTTGATAGCAGTACACCCTTTTTCATCTCATTAAAAATCGCCCAAAGAGCAACAAGTGCTGATAGGGAAATTCAAAGAGTCATTTTTCAATTACTAAAGCATGGCCTCTTAAAAAATACGAATATTGTCATCACTGGGGCCTTTGGGGGAAATCAATCAAATTATACCCCAGTTGTTTGGATCACTCCTGAACCTAAAGGGCTTGAATTTAATCATCCAACGTCTCATTTCGATCTACTTCCATCTGTGATGGAAAAAATTTGGGGATGTAAAAGATCTCATCGTGAGGCAAGTACAGGTCATTCTCTGTTTAATCCAAAAAGAGAATGGTTTCTTATTTCTGGGAAAAAAGATTTTATGGTTTTTGATGTAAAAAGGGATGTCATAACGTCGGTCAAGGATGGTGTCATTCATGATAATGGTGGGCACCCAAGACACGAGTTTATTTTCTCGGCCATGAAACTCAAGACAAAATTTTATCGACCATAATTTATTTAAGTTTTAATTCCACGAGTGTTTCATAATGATGTGTGTTCGGAAACATATCAAATATTTGAACTCTTTTGATTTCATAAATCTCACTTAATGTTTTGAGATCCTCACAAAGTGTATCAGCATGGCAACTAGAGTAGATCAATCGCTGACTTCTTTCTTGCATAAGCATGTGGACAGTCTCTCCTAATCCTCTTCTTGGCGGATTGACTAGAATTAAATCGGGATCAAAGGCGAAAAGTTCTTTCTCCATTTTTGAGGCATCTGAACTTTTAAACATTAAATTTGAAAACTTATATTTTTTTGCTGTTTGATTTGCGACGGCAACTGCCTCTGGATTTATTTCAACGCCAAGACTCTCATTCACAAAAGGGGCGGCAAAGAAACTAAAAGCACCCTGACCGCAGTATAATTCAAGCATCTTCGTCACATTTGCTTCTTTAATCCATAAAGCAGCTGTTTTATAAAGTTCGAAGGCCACTTTTTGGTTCGTTTGAATGAAGGCCCTGGGGTTGAGATCAAACTCGATGTCGCCTAATCGGTGAGAGATTGACATTTTTTCAGTGATAAAGATTTCTTCCTCGCCTTCCAAAATAGCATGAGAAACGGGCTGAATATTGACCGAAATGCATCCTAGATGGTTATGTTCGATCAGAAGATCTTGATGAAATTTTTTTATCCGATCAATAGATTCCTTGGAGCGAAGAACGAAGCGCAGGTACGTTTGTCGCGTTTCCTCAGAATGAAAAAGGATAATTCCTTTTAATTCACCTTTCTGAGATTTGATTTGATAAGGTGTGAGATTTGCCTTCTTTATAAAGCGCTTAATCGCTGGAAGAATCTCACTGATGGTTTGGAGGTGAAGAGAACATCCTGAAAGGTCTACACCCTTATCAAGGTCAATGGTGTCCGCTAATCCGATGAGAGGATGCTCCGTTGTTCCTGTTACGATGAACTTTGCCTTATTTCTAAAATCAGTATTTTTTGATTGAACCGTCGGAAGGAAATTTTGCCATTTGAAATCGCGAAGAGTTTTTTTTAAATGATTTTCTTTTAGAGTAATTTGATCAGAATAGTCCATCGCAATCAGATCGCAAGACCTACATATTCCTTCATTATAATAACTACAAAAAGTATTCATACGTTATAATCATACTAAGAATAGGCCAATATGACATCACGAAGATCAATTTCTTACCTTAAAGCAATTCTATACCTCGTCCTTCTTTTATTCATTCTTGTTCCTGGCCATATGTATTTTTCCTATGATGTGGCCAAACTCAATTTTCACTATCCTCATCTCATTAGAAATAAAATGGATGTTCGTGTCGAGTTAAACCAGAATAGGCCTAAGAATTGGATTGAACTAAAAAAGATGTCCAAATTTGCGAGATGGTCGATTATTTTATCAGAGGACTGGAGCTTTTATGATCATCAAGGGATTGATGTCGAGCAAATTAAAGTCGCTTTAAATGAGATGGTAGAGGTTAAAAAGTTTCGAGGGGCGAGTACGATCACTCAGCAAATGGTGAAGAATGTTTTTCTCTCAGATGAGAGAACAATCTGGAGAAAAATTCACGAAGTGATTCTTGCCTACAAAGTAGAAAAGAATCTTTCTAAAAATAAGATTTTAGAAGTCTATTTAAATGTTATTGAATTTGGGCCAGGAATTTATGGAATAAAAGAGGCCGCTAGGCACTATTTTAAAAAGCATCCCTCTGAGATAACTCCTCGAGAAGGGGCTTTCCTCGCGATGCTGCTTCCAAGTCCAAAGCGCTACTATGTTTCTTTCAAAAGAAAAGAGCTCACTCGATTTGCAAGGGCGAGAGTGCGGGCCATCCTAGAGAAAATGCGAATGGGGAAAATCATTACTCAAGATGAGTATGTGGCGGAATCCGTTTCTAAGCTCACTTGGGAGAAATAGCTTTTTTCATTTGATCTTTTAGTTGAATGGCGGCCAGTGCGTAACCGCCACTACCTGAATCAATAAAATGAATATGTTCGCCCTGATTTAGTCCTTCAACAAAACAAGTCATAATAGATTCATCGGCTTCATGAGTGCCAAAAAAGATTTCGCCGCTTTGATACATCTCAAAGAGAATGCGCTTAACTTGTGAAATTTTACCTTCATCGCAATCGATCACCATACGTAACGTATTATCAAATTTGATAAAGTCAGAGTGAGACTTCGTTGCTCTCACGTATTCTTGGGCGCCAGCAATATTAAGTTTGAAATTAAAAATAAAAAATGCTGGTATTATTTCTAGAATTCTTTTGATGAACGATAGATTAAACGGATTTTTGTAAAAGTGACTTTCATTTTTTATATTCTCTAAAATGGATTTATATTTTCCATTTTGATGATCAGCGGGGTTATATGAATCAAGCCCTTCGGGAAATATAAGTTTTAAATCTTTTATGATCTTTTCAAAAATCATCAACTCATTTTTGCGGCTTTGAATGATGAGAGTGAATATCTTTCCATTTTTACTTGGTGTTGGTTTCCAGCGACAAGTTAATCCAGTTAGATCGGCTTCCGTTTTCGATTGAGTTTCATATTCATATTTTTCGGGATGATTTTTAATTAAATATTCTGCCGTTTGTATTCCGTCTCCGCGCATCAGCGCCATAGAACAACCATGGCTTAACTGATATTTTGCAACTTCTATCTTTTTATTAAGATGAATTAACTCTTTTACGGAAACTTTTGCCACTCTAAGCTCGAGATTAAAATTCGCTCTCGCTAAATCTCGTAGGGATGAAAGTCGATTCATTAATTCATCAATAACATCCGGGCCTATGAGTAACGTCGCTCCGTCTCCACCAAAAACAAATGGAAAATCTCTTGAACCATTGACCTTCGTTGCAACAATAATGGAAGCCGCTCCAATTAGATTTACGTCTCTATATCGACCCTCTTGAATAGCTTTTGTTGAACCTTTGATATCGGTCATGACAACAAACCAAGAATCGGGAAGTTCCCTATAGTGACTATCGATTGTAAAATCTTCAAAAAGAGTAAATGCTTCAAGCTTGGTGTAAAAATGATTACTCAAATGAAATGCCTCATGCACTCATAGGCAACGGCCGTAGCGACGTTCGAAAGATTAAGGGATCTGATCTCATCCGAAAACATTGGAAGGCGATAAAGCTGTGAGAGGTATTCATTTTCAACTTCGTAAGGAATTCCTCTCGTCTCCCCTCCAAAGATGAGATAGCAGTC
The DNA here is from genome assembly GCA_945862475.1 of Bacteriovorax stolpii. Classification (GTDB taxonomy): domain Bacteria; phylum Bdellovibrionota; class Bacteriovoracia; order Bacteriovoracales; family Bacteriovoracaceae; genus Peredibacter. Next base: position 6,857 of record CAMAYW010000014.1, on the reverse strand, counting down.
TTTTGAGTAGGGAGCATCGTAGTGAAGTTTCGCTCCATTATTTTCAAAGAAAAGAAGCTTCGAGCGCTCTGGTTTTTCTTTAATAAGAAAATCTTCCCATGATTCAAATTCTTTGAGTTGAACATGCTTCCAGTAATCGAGTCCCGCTCGTCTGACAGCTTTTTCGTCAATTTCAAAACCATAGGGTTTTATCAGAATCAGCTCTAAGTTAAGAGCGACACAAGTGCGCCCGATACTCCCGGTATTACCGGGAATCTCAGGCGCAAATAAAACAATTTTGAAGTGATTATTTTGCATTAACAAGAAGGTGGGTAAGAGATCTGATCATAAGACCAGAGGCGCCATGGGCCGAGCAATAAGGAAGGTGAGATTGAGAATCAACAACTCCCGCTACATCTAAGTGCGCCCACTTAACGTCATTTTTAATAAACTCTTCAAGAAAAGCTGCTCCAATTGCTGTTCCTGCTCTCATCGGAGTTCCAATATTCTTAATGTCAGCAATTTTTGATTTTATGTCTTGTCTCCATTCATTGATGATAGGGAGCTGCCACATATACTCATCTTTTTCTTTCGCTGATTTTAAAATTTCCTCAATCCATTTTTGATCGTTTCCAAGGATGGCGCAAACTTGATTTCCAAGGGCCACAAGACAGGCTCCCGTTAAAGTCGCGGCATCGATGATGTAATGTGGATTTTGGTCACAAGCATAATCAAGAGCATCACCAAGAATGAGGCGTCCTTCGGCGTCTGTATTAAGGATTTCAACAGTCTTCCCGTTTCTTGCTGTCACGATCGCATCTGGGAAAGTCGCGTGCTCATTAATGGCATTATCAGTGATCGCTAAGATACAAGTGATCTTAACAGGTGCTTTTTCTAAAACGGCAGCTCTAAAAGCTCCATAAACAGTTGCAGAACCACCCATATCATTTTTCATGCCGGCCATGCTTGCACCTGGTTTGATACAGTATCCACCTGTATCAAAAGTGATCCCTTTACCAACAAGAGCGATGTGTTTTGTTTTTGAAGTCGCGCGGGCCGGTTCATAGGTGAGGTGAACAAGACGTGGCTCATAGGCAGAACCAGCATTCACAGAGAGAAACATGCCCATTTTTTCTTTTTGAATTTGAGCTTTATTAAGAATCTTAATTTTAACACCTTTAAGATTCTTTTTAACATCAGCTTCAATTCGGTGAGCGTACTCTTCAGAGTGAAGGACGTTTGGAGCTTCATTCACAAAATCTTTCGCAATTTTGATGGATTCAGCTATGTGCTTTGTTGATTCAAGTGCTTTTTGAATCTTTGCTGCGTTCTTTTTTTCAGCATGTCCTAAGATGATTGTGATTTCTTTTGGTTCAGATTTTTTTGATTTGTATTTATCAAAAGAATAGTCAGACATATGGACAGATTCAGAAATAAGTTGAGCCGTTTCTGCTTCATCATGAACAACATTAAATCCTGGGACATCAAAAGCGATGGTTGAGAATTTTCCTGACTTCGCTCCCTTATAAAGTTTTGCTACAGATTTTCTAATATCTTCAGCAGAAACTTTCGTTTTCTCTCCAAGTCCAACGACCCAAACTGTTTCGCCAGTCGCTCCTGTGAAAGATAAAGTTTCATCTTTAGCTGCTTTAAAGTGTTTTGATGACTTTAGATTATGGAATTCTTCTTTAAGACCTTTATCACTCCAGTGATCAATTGAAATGCTTGGCGCTTGTGGCGCCTTTGTCTTTGGTGCCGGTTTTGTGTTATTTACTTTTTGGAAAGCCGTTAAAATTTTAAGATCTGAACCGAGGAATTGGTCCCCGACGAGGTCGAGATGAATTTGCATGAAATGCTCCTTTTATAGTGTGCTTATTCTGCCATTTCTTGATGGAAAGGTGAATCTAGAGTAACTTGTTATTTATGAGATTATTGCTGCAACGTTATCTGGCCGCACAATTCATTCTGCCACTTGTGGTCAGTACGTTCTTCTTTATTAGCTTCCTTTTAACCTTTGAACTTTTCAAAATGACTGAACTTTTGGTGACGAGAGACGTCTCGCCTTGGTTTATGTCGAAGCTAATTGGCAATATTGCCCTGACCTTTGTTCCTCTCTCTCTTCCCATTGCAGTGTTTTTCTCAACTATTTTTTGTATGAATCGACTCTCTGCCGACTCAGAATATATTGCAATGCGTGCGGGAGGCCTAACTAAAACCAGAATACTGATGCCCTTTTTATTGGTGGCCGGCATTCTCACTTTGAGTGTTTATCACTTAAACCAATCTGTTATTCCAAAATCGAATAAATCCTTTAAACAAAAAATTAACTACCTCACCTCAAGTGGATTATTAGCAGGCATTAAAGAGGGCCAGTTTTTTACACTCATACCAAACCTTACCTTATTTGCCAGTCAGTCCACGAAGTATGGGAGAGACCTAAAAGAAGTCTTTCTCCATCTTAAAGAGAATGAAGATTCACAGAAGGTCATTTTTGCGGAACGAGGAGAACTGATTTTTGAGCGCTCTCCAGAGACCTTAACTGAGAAATTAACACTCACTTTATTTGAAGGAAATATTATTGGACGTGCTAAAGGTGTGGAGATTGAAAAAATCTTATTTGATAAATATGTTTTCCCTATTTCACAAAAACAATTTGAAGATCAATTTAGTATCAAAGAAACGATGCTCACTTCCGAGGAACTGAAGGGCGTTCTGAAGATGACGGAAGAGGAAGCCAAAAAAGTTTATAACTTTAATAAGAAAGAATTCTTTAACGCAAAGTATGAGTTTTGGAATAGAAAGAATGGGGCCCTGATTTGTTTTGTATTTTGTTTTTTGGGCTTTTCTCTAGGAATTTCTGGTAATCGTGGTAAATCAAAAAATTCAGGACTCATGGGGCTTTTGTGTCTCATCCTCTACTATGCTTTGTACTTTTCTTTAGTGAGCGTCGCTAAGAAAGGACAGCTTCCGATCCCGGTCGCTGTATTCCTTCCTGTCACTGTGATTTCATTTTTAGGTTTTAAATTCTTTAGAAAACTAGACTGGCAATAAGTCTCTTACTCTTTTCTTTTCTCAAGTTCTTCCTCTTCCATCTGCATGCGCTTGATGTACTCTTCTGCTGTGTAAAGAATGTCATCTTTTGCTTTTGGAAATAATGGAAGTTGGTACTTCGGATTACTCTCTTCTGGAAAGATAAGACTCTTAACACCTGATTTGGTTGGAGTCTCAATCATATAGTTGTTATAAAAAATTCTTGTGACGTTAACGTTACCTAAGAAAATTCTAATTTCGCTTCCTTGGAGAAGAAGATCACTACCTTTATTGATAATCACACTTGCAATCGGATTATTATCAATTTTGTAACTTAACCAAGTATTACCTTCCACCGCCCTGATATAAAGATTTTGTAAATCAGAGTTCATGGAGTCTTTAATTTGCTTTGGAAGAAGAGTTTCGTCACTATTTTCAGGAGCATCCATTTTTACGTTATAAAGTTTTCCCTTAACTTTTTTAAATTCCACAGGTGGAAAGTTTCTCTGAAATTCAGGCAACGCTTTATTTTCATCAGCCTTTGCTTCTTTTTGTGATCCCTGATCCGCTGTTTTATCGCCCTGAGCATTTCTGAAATCATTTTTTGATTCTTTTTCTCTTGAGCTATCTTTTACGAGGGCAGAACTTGATTCAATCTTTGGACCTAAATCTTTCGTTTTTTGATCACTTACTTCACTTTCGACAACTGAAGAAATGAGTTTATATCCACCAACAAAGACGAGAACGATAACCCCAAAAATGATGATAGGGAGAAATGATTTCGTATTTTCAATGATGGAATCACCACTCTCAATTACTTCATGCGGAGTTGGATCCTCATCAGTCGATTGAGATCTTTGTGTAACGGGAGAAGCTGCAATCATGTTTTTTGTATGATTAAGGGCAGGGAATGGTTTACCAAGGACATTCAGGTAGGTGTATTCCATCTTGTTGATGGCTTCATCGAGTGGAAGACCGAGTACTTTGACGTAACTTGTAACAAAGCCTTTGATGTAGGCAGCGCTAGGCAAATGATCATAATCATCAGTTTCAAGTGATTTTAAAATATTAACTGATATCTTCGTTTTTTGTGAAAGCTTCTCGAGAGTATAATTTTTATCAATTCTCTTTTGCTTCAGATATTCACCTAAAAGACCAACACTAGCAGTTGGAGTACTGATATCATTTGTTTCCTGTCTATCCATTCAACCCGTCCTTGGTCTATTTAGAAATTCGGAGACTCAAGCACCTTCCTTGATGCATGAGATTCTGATGTTTTTCTACTTTCAATGTTTGAGATTTCAAGTGCTTTTGCTCTCGCTTTTGTAGCAAAGATACTTTTCTTAAAATGTGTTTCGATTTCATCTAATTTTATTCTGGCTTCGTCATAGCGGCCAAGATTAATCATAGAGAGAGCTTGGTAATAATGAGGTGCCGGAGATTCATAACAATCTCCCATGGAGGCTTCTTTTAAGTTTTTAAGTGCGGTTTTAAATTGCCTTCTATTGTATTGGATGAGCCCCAATTGAAAATAAGACGGACAGTAATTATCATCTTCTTTAATTGATTTTTTGAAGTAGGCTTCAGCCGCTCTCGTGTCTTTTTTATGATTTAATTCTAAAACACCTAAATTGTAATAAGTTCTTGTTTGCTTATCGTAGGTTAAATCTCTGAGAACTTTCTTATAGGTCTTTTCAGCTTCTTCGAATCTTTTTTCCTGAAAATATATTGAGGCAAGATTCACCTTCGCATCAGAGTTGTCTTCATTAATTTTCAGAGACTTGTTAAGAGTTTTAATCGCAAGATCTTTTTCGCCCTTAAAGTAGTAAGACATTCCTAGGTTATTTAAAATTTCAGAATTATTGGGATCGAGTTCATTCGCTTTCAAAAAATTTTTAAGCGCTTCAGTGTACTGCTTGTCCATCAGGTTTTGCATGCCTGCACCAAAATAGAGGCCTACTTGTTTTTCTTTAAGCTCTTGGCTTTTTGAAGCACAAGACGTGACAAGAATGAGGGTCAAAATAATGAAAAATGTGGATTTCATAAAATTCCAAGAAAGCATGATTTCTCCTCAAATATAAAAGCTTTATTTTATTCTAAGGAAGAGGATGATTTTTGTAAAACTTAATTCAATCTTTTCTCTCGAGAAAAATCAGACTCTCAAAGTGAAAGGTAGAGGGAAAAAAGTCAAATAGGAGAGATTTTTGGATTGAATAACCTTGAATTTTTTCTAAATCTCTCACCATCGTATGAGGATCACAGCTCACATAAGCAACATATTTAGGTTTAATCTGATCAAGCCAATAATGGAGATCCCTTAATCCAGATCGTGGTGGATCTAGTATCAAATGAGAGACAAAGAGCTCACGTTTCTTAATTTCTTTGAGGATTTTTCCCAATGCATGGTCCTCATAAAGATTCAGATTGAGGAAGTCTTCGCCCTTTAAATTCTGATAGATATCGACGCAAAGTCTATTCTTGTAGGATAAGCCCTCAGAGAGATTTCCGTTCCCACCAAAAAGGTCAAGTAATCCTGAAATATTCTGTTTTTCAAGCTCTTCTTGGAGAATTTTTTTGAGCTTTAAATTCATCTCCTCATAAACTTGGGAAAATCCTCCCTCCGAGTAGGGTTTATTCCAATTCACCAAAAGCCTATTTTATGCCAATAAATTTCAACATGGCCTTCCATAGGGGCAGAGGGTGCCTCCTTTAGCCATTGGTTATTTTGGGTTAGGCGAATGATTTCATTTTGGACTTCAGGAAGAGCTATCATGCAATTTGGAATAGGGTGAATAATAAAATTCAAAGGATCTCGCATCCCGATTAGCTTAGATTTGAGACTATAGTGCAATTGAATTCGATTGCGGTATCCAAGTCGTTTGGGAGCTTCAATGACTTCAATCTTTTGTAGGGGCAACTTTCGAAAGAGTTTTGCAAAACTTTCCTGTTTAATTTTTATTTCATCGGCATAACTCATGTGGAGATAGTGACAAGAGGGGCAAATGCTAAAGTGCGGACATTCCGGAACAATGCGGCTACTTGATGCTCTCGCTAACGTTTTAAGTCTCGCAAAAACCACCCCTTTCTTTTCCGACATAATTTCGGCTTCACCCTCATCCCCAATAGCCGTTTTAGCTATGAAAGTAATCCGATCAGTGATTTTACTAACTCCCTGCCCCAAGCTATCAATGCCATCGATCTTAAAGGGGGTAGTACGTTTTGAGCTCATGAACAATTCCTATGAGTAATTAGAAAAAAAGCGTAAAATTATCTACATGAATTATATTATGGGAAGAATCCCATTGATGCTTGAAATTTTCATCAATGGCGCATTTGTCCTCATCTACACTTTTCATAAAGCAAATAAATTTCCGGAAGTTCTGGCGAAACTTCCTATGGATTTAATCACCTCAAATATAGTTTGGATGGCACCCTTAGTTTTATTTATTTCCCTCCTCGGAAATTTTCTTAAAAGCGAAGGTTTTGAGGACTTTTTTAGGCGCTTTGTTTTTTCATTGATCATTTTTATCCCTATGATCATCACCTGGGGTGATATTGAGTTTGTGTATTGGTTATCGGCCGTTCATTTATTCTCAAGCATCATTTCACTCTATGAAAAGCCTGAGAAAGCTCCCAAAAATTATGTTGGAACCAGTAGTTTTCTTTTTAGACTTAAACTAGCTCCCGCACAAGTTATTCTTCTCTCCTTCGGTGGGTGGATCCTTCTTGGCGCCTTAGTTCTTATTCTTCCTGTGTCAGCAGCACCAGGAAAGACGATTCATTTTATTGATGCTCTCTTTATGTCTACGTCTGCCACTTGTGTGACTGGACTATCAAGTATTTCTCTT